>JAPSLU010000067.1 GCA_031180405.1 Bacillus sp. (in: firmicutes)
GGAGAAAGTGGGGATGTGAGTCCGGTATCTCCTGTGAATAAAAAGTCATACCACTTTTTTTGATTTATTGTTAGATGTTCTTCCGCTATATTCTCCATTGGTGGAAAGAGGGAGGAAAGTAACTCTTTTTCGCTAGTGTTTAAAGCAGTTTTAAGTATACCGAAAACTTGTCCAGCATCAGTCTGAAACCATTGATAGGTTGTATTATTATGTGAATAGGTGGTTGTTATCGCCTCTTTATAGTGCTTCATTAGGTTTTCTAGCATGCGGTTACTCCTTTTTGGACTTTGTTCATAATCTTATTATAGAAAAGAAATGCGTAGCATAAAAGAGTAATATGAGTGGATTATGTAAGTTTGAGGTATAAGTAAGGGTTGTTTTCGTAAACATTATTGCAATGACATAAGTATCGGTTAGTTGATTGAAACACCAGGATGCTCAGCTTAATAACAACAAAGTTTACGAAAATAGCTAAAAAAAAGAGCCTGATTGAAAAATTAGACAGCCCCACTAATACATAGCGGGGCTGCTCGGGGGAGGCTTTAGGCTGTTATTCATCGCTCGTATGGGGTGGATCTTCTTCAACAAGGTCACGAGATTCTTCAATATTTGTCGAGTTTTCTCTCCTATGAACGGAACCACCAGATAATCCTTCATTGATTATCCGATCTATATCTAAATAGGCCTTGTCTTTTCCTTCATAATTAGGATCCTGTTTTATACCTAAGTCTTCATTTTCCATTGTGATAAAACCTCCTTTTACACATTAGGGTGTGCTGCAGGTGATTTAAACATTCATTGATTATTCATAGACATGGAAAAGCATGAGTTCATGTATGTGTGATAGAAGATCAGTTTCCTCTTCTTTAAGAGGTTTCTTAGAACCCCATTCAATTTGGCCATTTTTATGGTAGATACCATCATAATGGCCTCCTCTAAAATAAAAGGAAAATCGCCAACCAGGTAAATTTGCTTGTTTAAACAATGGTTTGTATTGAAAATGTGTTATCAATCGTCTCGCTCCTTTCCTGATATATAAAAATTATACGGCGAAAACATAAAAATTCCTTCTACCTAATATTGGAACTATCAACAAGATCAAGAAATAGTTCAACTAAATAATGAATCCGTTTTTGTTGGATGTCTTCCTCATCAAAAATCATGGGTTTAGAATTGACTTCAAATAGGAAAGGGAATCCATCTGTTGTTATTCCAATATCCATTGAAAATTCTCCAATGAAGCCAAAGTTTTTTGTTAAAATGGTTCCTACCTCTTTAGCTAACCAATTTATTTGCTTAATCGAGCAGCGGTCTTTAACTTTATGAAAGGGAATAATTTCTCCACCGTTTGGGATATGTGTCATAATCGAGCCTTTTGCTGCTTTTCGAACTCCAACTCCAACAGATGAATACATCCCTTGCTTATACATACATAATAGTCGTAAATCATACTTGCACCCGTTAAACTTGTCCGTTTTGACTTCCTCTTGAATGATGTAAGAATGATGTTTTAAAGATTTCTCTAGCCACAAAATAAATTCTATTCTGGTAAATAAAAAATGATTATCCTTTGTTTGAACCTTATAATCATGTCCAATTACAGATAGTTTCACAATCCCGTTTCCTTGATGACCGTTGACTGGTTTTGCGTAAAGCGAAGGATATAATTGGAGAAGAGAAGGCACATTGATTTCTTCAGAGTAAACCCATGTCTTCGGTAAGTGTTGTTGCAAATGCTTTTCCTGTGAAAATACTTGGTAGCACTTCCATTTATCAAAAAAACCGGAGTTAAAAAATGGCTTCTTTTCTTGGACATATTGATGGTAAAGGTTTAGGAATTCTGGTAATGTTTCTTCAGTCCTTGAAGAAATTCTATTGTAAATTAAATCTGGAAAAGGGAAAGAGATCTTTCCCCATCGATCATATCCTTCAAAATATACATACCCTGTTATACAATTTTTATGAATACCTGTTGTTGTAAACACAAATGATTGTACCCCATAATTTTTTAGTTCTTCTTGAATGGTTTTAAATAGGGGTACATCCCCACGAAATGTATCTTTTTTCCTACCATTGCTCGCAAGGATTCCAACAAGAGGATAATTATATCTTTTCATTTACTAATTCCTCAGGTTCAAGAATGGCTTTTTTGGATAAATAGAGCCCATATTGTAGAGAAGCTTTGCGAGTGATAAGGTCAGCATCTTTTAACTCGGGATGAGAAAATATAGACCTCCCAGGCTTCGAATTTGCTTCAAACATCCAAACTCTTCCATCTGTATCAATACCTAAATCAAAACCAATTTCACCAATATAACCCTTTATATGGCGATCAATGCTTTTACTTAGAGCAATGGCAGCATCTGTTAAGTTATGAAAGGCTTTAATTCTTTCCTGTGGATCATCATAAATCTCTTCAAGGGTTTTCACAACACCACCATTATTTAAATGAGTTGTAACACTGCCTTTACCTGCTACCTTTGCTGCAAGTGCTGTTACTTTCCACAATCCGCTTTCATCTTTATTAGTATGAATTCGGAAGTCAATCGACTTCCCATCTAAACGAGTTAGTTTTATTCCTTGTTGTGCTAGATAACTAGATAGAAGTCTGTCTTTAAAGGATGCTTTAAGAAAACTCTCAAGTGAATGATATTTTCTAAGACGATTAATTTCGTTATCATCTCGATATCTGGAGTAATACATGTTTTCTTCACGTGAATACATTAGTTGGAAAACACCTAGTCCTAAGCTTCCATTTGCGGGCTTTAAGTAGATACTTTGGTATGATGAAAGCATTTCTTCCATCTGACTAATAGTAGGGGTGTGCAGTGTTTCAGGTAAATACCGTGAAACATCCATATCATGAATCAAAAGCTTATGAATTGACCATTTATTAAAGAAGCCAGGGTTATACCAAGGAATTGAATATTCATCCGTAAGTCGTTTCTTAACTGTTTTAAGGGCCTGGTGATTTTCAATTCGTCGATTAGGAAGACGATCGTAAACAACATTAGGAAATGGAAATCGCCCTTTTTTCCAACCATTTTTTCCATAAGTATAGCCTTCAATTGTACCATCTTCCCAATTGATATGATGTGCTCCAAACACATACGAAAGAATCCCTAATGAATGATCGATAGATAAAAACTTTGCAAAAAAGAGTGAGCGCTCACCAATTGGTCGTAGAGACGATTCTGTAAACCCAGCCGTAAAAATTCCAATAACAGGTCCTAAATATAAGGTATCTTCATAAAAAATGAGATTTGATTTTCCTCCGATTGGGAGGAGAAGTTGTTCAGCAAGTACCTCAGAAACTAAAATCTTATCCTGAAGGTTATCTTGGTAAAGGACTTGACAGGGTAAAGAAATTGTCCCGAAAGAAACTGAATGAATGTCATGTAACGGTTGTGAATCACTAGGTAGATAGATAGCAAGTTCATGTGTATTTGTTGTTTGGATTGAGTAAATCTTAGTCAATGATGGCAGCTCCTTTGTTTTTTATAGTAACCAAATAGCGGCAATAAGCTAGTGGGGATTCATAGAGAGTTTGTTTCAGCTTTGGCTTTGTTTCGATAAATGTTTTTCTTCCAGGCTTAGAATTTAAATCTAATATCCAAGTAGATCCGTTCTTTGCATATCCGATGTCGATGCCAAGTTCAAAGAGACGACCAAATTTTTCTTCAAGTAGAGATGGAAGGTGAGACACAATAGTGGTTAATTCATCCTCTAGTAAAAATTTCTGTTTTAATGTTAATTGTTGTGACCATTGTTCATAGGTCATTGGGTCTCCACCACTTGTTAAATTTGAGAGAAAAGATCCTTGATACCCTTTACGTACTCCTTTCTCAACAAGTGACCATTGCCCGTTTGCATCCTTTTGAAGGAGAATACGAATATCAAATGGATACCCTTGATTGTCAACAAGTGGAAGGAGAGGCTGAAGAAGGTAGGTATGTTGTTTTAATAAACGTTCACACCAATCAATAAATAGTTTTATAGAATCAAAACTTCTAGTTTTTTTGTCAGGCCCTTTATGATAAGTTAGGGTTATTTCTTGTGGAGTTTGTTGAATCGCAATAATGCCTACGCCTCTTGATCCTGTGATAGGTTTTAATAAACAACTTGAATCTACTTTTAACCGTTTCAAGATTTGAATAGGTGTTTCAATTAATTCAGTATCAGGTAAATAGGAACGAATCAACTTATCTTTTCTAATGGTAGAAATCACTTTCCATTTGTCAGGCAATCCAAAGCCTAAAAACGTGGTAGCTGGATTTTTTTTGAGCCATTCAACGATCGGTTTGCTCTTCCTAGAAGCATTGCTTTGATTATAGAAGCACCTGTCATATATAAACGTAGGTATTGTGAAAGTATCAGGAACCCAGGTTTGTGAAGATAGATCAAATCTTTCTCCAGTAATGGATAACTCAGAAGGATCAATTGAAGTTGGTTCAAATCTTACACAATCGATATTGTATGAAGCGCTTCGTTTAGCAATCTCAGTAGCGTAACCATTTTCATGGGTCAAATGCACAACCAAAAATCCTAATGTTATTCGTTCCAAACACAACACTCCTTTAAGCCAAATGAATTATTTTTGATCATAGAGGAATTGACAATAATGGATAATCGATTTGGCTGATGGTCTTACCTTTCCTTGAATTGGATCATCTTCAGATTTGGATGGCTTCGTATTCACCTCAATAATCCAAGGGTGCCCTTCTTCATCAAGGGCAAGATCAATACCAAACTCTCCGAAATCTCCCCCAGCTTGTATGCAGATCACCTCGACAATTTCCAATGAAAGCTCAACTAATAGTTTTCGTAAATGAACAGCTTCCTTCTCTCCAAATAGCTCTTGTAAGAGTGTTTTCGTTTTGTATAATTCTCCGCCTCTAGCTAAATTTGCCACAAATTGCTGATCAGCTGAAACCCTTGCAACAGCAGAGGTAACCTTCCAATGATGACGATCTTTTTTATGGCATAAAAATCGGAAATCTAATGTGCGATTGTGATAGGATTTTAAATTAATCGTTTCTTGTAAAAGAAACCCCTCTCTCTTTAATTTTGGGTATAAGGTCTTAAACAGCTGTTCGAAGCTTTGGTATACCTTGTTAATTTCACCAGAAAAGGTTGTGAAATCAAGGTGGTAGGTATTCTTATCTATTTCTTGTACTCGAAAAATTCGTTTTCCTTGGCTACCATTTATCGGTTTAATAAATAGATCCTTCTTTTCGGTGAGCATTTCTTTTAAGCTTTCCTTAGATTCTAGTAATTGGCTCTCAGGAAGATAGGGAAGAAGATGCTCATTTGCTGAAAGAATTTGATGGACCTCCCATTTATTTAAAAAGCGATCATTAAAATAAGGAATTTTTTTTTCTATAAAATCGGTTGTGAGATTTAAAAAATTATTTGATTTTTCTAGTTTTCGAGAATGGATTCGGTTGTGTACGACATCTGGGAAAGGGACGACTGCTTTTACCCATTTTTCCTGATAGAAGTAATAGCCATTCATCGTATCTTTGTTGTAGGTTGAAAATGAAAAAATATAGAAAAAGCACCCACTATTCTCACAAAATGTCGCAAGCTCCTTGCAAAAATCATGAATGGAACCAAAATAAACATCAGCATCTTTCTCTTTAACTTCTGTTAGGAGGCCGATCACTGGACCGAGTTTAAGGTGTTTAGTATGAACGAGATGTCCTTGCAGTGACAAAGTGTGATGTGGTAGATGCAGTTCATTGAACAAAGCCTTTGTCAGGGACAAACTGAGATCCTCTTCATCTATAAATACGATGGGACATGTCACAGTATGCATTCCACAGCTAATTTTCAAGGAATGAAGATATGTTGGAAGACCTAAATGCTCTCTTAGGCCTTTACTTATTTTACAAATATTCGTTCTGGGTGATGATGATAATACTTCCTTTATCTCTATGGTTTTGTGTTTCATAAAAACCCCTCATTTGCTCGCCTTGAAGTCAAGCTCTATAATGTTCTTAGGCAAATGTTGATATGACATCGTATGTGACTAAAAAAAAAAGGTGATGTGTGGAAGGTAGATGATAATGGAACAATTAATAACGACACTAATCATGATTACTGTTGGCGCAGCAATTGGTGGAGTGACCAACTCCTTGGCAATTAAAATGCTGTTTCGTCCATATAAAGCAATGTATTTTTTAGGGAAAAGAGTACCTTTTACACCTGGTCTTATCCCGAAGAGGCGAGAAGAGCTTGCCAATCAACTAGGTAAAATGGTTGTAGAGCATTTGTTAACTGCAGAAGGGATTAAACGTAAATTTTTGCAAGCGCAATTTCAGGATCAAATGATTGCTTGGGGAGAAACTCAAGTAAGAAAGGTAACAGGCTCACAAAAAACACTAGAGCAATTACTCGCTTCCTTTGACTTAGATAATCCATCAAAAATGGTCAATGACTATCTAAAAAGGTTTTTACAAGGAAAATACGGGGAAATTGTAAGTGGTCATAAAAACAAGCCTTTGCAGGAAATCATCCCAAAGAATATGCTGGATGATGTTTACGTAGCAATACCAAAGATTGGCCAATTTATCATTGATAAAGGAATTATTTACTTTGAAAGTAATGAAGGAAAGCAAAAGCTCGGCAAGATGATAGAAGATTTTTTGGCGACAAGAGGTATGCTAGGAAACATGATTGGAATGTTTTTAGGAAACGAGAGTCTTGTTGATAAAGTTCAACCAGAAGTTGTTAAGTTTTTGAAAAATAAAGAAACACATCATTTAATTACAACTTTAATTGGCCGTGAGTGGAATCAGATTCAAGACATGACTCTTAAGGATCTTGATCAAAAATGGGGAGTAATTGAAAAAGGATCAGCATTACTTGATATAATTGTTGAAAAATTGAATGTTGAGGAATCATTGGCAAAACCAATTTCAACGTATTTAAAACCAAATGAAGAGAAAATGATTTCTGTATGGCTGCCAAAGGTTGTGGATATTTCAATCAATTTTTTGATCTCCCATCTAGATGGAATGTTAAAGCAGTTAAAGCTTGAAGAGGTAGTCCGTGAACAAGTTGAAACATTTGCTGTGGAAAGACTTGAGGATCTTATTCTCTCGATTTCTCGTAGTGAGTTTAAGATGATTACGTATCTTGGGGCATTGCTTGGTGGAGTTATTGGCGGATTACAAGCCATTATCGTTTTTTTCATTCAGTAATGTTTTGACTTCAAATGCATTTTCTGAAATAGTTTGTTATAGTGAAACAAGAGCCTACATAGGTTAAAACTAGAAAGGAGGCTCATCATATGTCAGAAAATTTATATGATGTTGCATACAACTTAGAAAAAGCCCTACGTGAAAGTGATGATTTTAAAACATTAAAAAGACTTTATGATGAAGTCAATGCAGACGAATCTGCAAGTAAAATGTTTGAGAACTTCCGTAATATTCAATTGAACCTACAACAAAAACAAATGCAAGGTCAAGAAATTACACAAGAAGAAATCGACCAAGCACAAAAATCGGTTCAGCTTGTCCAACAGCATGAACTAATTTCTCAACTAATGGCGGCTGAACAACGTCTAAGCATGGTTGTAACAGAATTAAACAAAATCATCATGAAGCCACTTGAAGAAATGTACGGAAGCCTGTAAAAGGATTCGAAATACATAATTTATTGTTTTTGTAGATATGTAAGCAGAATGGATGTTGATGTCCGTTCTGCTTTTTTGTGCGGGGGAATAGTTTATGTGATAACTAGGTAACCGTCGCAAAGCAAGTCTAGTCTTTAATCCAGATTAATTAGAACTAACAACATACCCATAAGTAATCCCCCTTTAAAGTCAAACAAAATCAGATCTGTCCTAACTCTTGTTCTATTTTACTCAAAAGGGACATAACTTCTTAATAGGTTTTTGACATCTATAGAAGGGGGACCCGCTGTGACTGCTTACCGATTACTTGCTTTAAATATTGATGGAACCTTGCTTCGATCCAATGGTCGTCTCCAATCGTCCACAAAAGAAGCAATTGAATTTGTGAAGGAAAAGGAAGTGTACGTAACTCTTGTAACAAATAGACATTTTCAATCTGCCAAAAAGCTTGCAAAAGCATTAAGATTAGATTCCTTACTTGTCACTCATGGAGGTGCGTTTATCTCTGAAAGCCTAGATAAACCACTTTTTGAGAGACGAATTTCAGAAGAAATGACTTTTAATCTTGTCCAGGTGCTAGAGAATTTTAATTGTAATATCCGTCTAACACATGAGCGTTTTTCGATTGGAAATCGGATAAAAGTTGCTTCTAATTTACTTAGCAAATCTATTCTAAATACATCAGATTCTATGTTCTACCCTGTTCAATTTGTGGATTCATTAGGTGATTCCCTTCGTGATGAGCCTGTTTCTGCAAGGCGAATTGACGTTCATTTTAAGCATGAAGATGAGAGAACAGAGGCAGAAAGCTTACTGAAGGATGCTTTTGAAGATGTGGATATTCGAAGTCATTCAAATAGCTTGGATATTGTCAAAAGAGGTGTATCTAAAGAAAATGGTTTACGTGCATTAGCAAGTCATTTGAAAATTCCTTTAGATCAAACTGTCGCAATTGGTGATGCGGAAGATGATATTGGAATGATTACTTCTGCTGGGTTAGGTGTTGCAATGTGGAATGCACCTTTTGAGGTGAAAAGTGCAGCTGATTGGGTTACTCGTTCTAATAATCAGCAAGGTGTTGAATATATGGTGAAAGAACATTTTCGCAAGCAACAAAGACGGGATTTTTTGCGTAAAATAAAAATTGATAAATAGAAGAAGGGAAAGGCTCTCTTTCCCCTTCTTCTATTTTTAAATTTGGGGAAAATCGGTTAATTTCCCCTCATAAACGAGCTCTAGCTTTGGGTGTGTTCGAAAATCATCTGGTGTGATTAATGCCGGAAGTTTATCCCATAATTTAATTCCCGAGCGATAAAGCATTTCAGCTACGAATTGGGAGCAAAAATACGAGTTGCTAAATTCAACAGGTTCATTTAGGGAAACTCCTAGGACACCAATTAAGTTATAAAGAAATTTTTTCTGGTTTTTAATAAAAACATTTAAAACTCTTCTCATTTTCTCTATGTCACGCTTCGTTACTTCTAGTTTATAAATCACACAAGTTGTTTCAGGATATTTACTATATGTACCTGTATGAATATCTTCTCTCACAAATCCCCCGTTAATAGGGTTTTTAGGATTTTTCCTTCCGAAGCTGTACATTTCTGAGAGTTTTGAATCAAATGCGATTGAAGCATGATTATATGGAGCTTTTGTATATTTTTTAATTGATTTCGTGAATAATGTCCCTGTGTCTGTCAGTAATATATAAATATATATTTTGGGTGTCATATTTTTCCCCTCTTTTAAATATTTCCATAATATTCTATCCTTAATTATACAATAGGAAAAAAGTGTGAACATTTTATTATTTGGGGGAGTAATGATGATTTCAACCCTTTGGACATTAGCTATTATATTTATTGTACTAGTCAGTGTGAATGTAGTTTTTATATTAATAAGAAAACAGGAACCTGATAAGGATTTTACAGCTGTGTTTATGCGTGTGAAAACATGGTGGGGAATGTTTGCTGTCTTTTGTATAGCAACTTTATTTAATCCGATCGTCTCGTTGTTTTCATTAATGATTTTATGTTTTTTTGCTCTAAAAGAATATTTTTCAATGATGAAAACGAGAAAAGCAGATCGGAGATTATTCCTTTGGTCGTACCTGTCTATTCCCCTTCAATTTTATTGGATTTATATCGGATGGTACGGCATGTTTATTGTCTTTATACCAGTTTATGTCTTCCTATTCTTGCCGTTACCACGATTATTAGGAAAGGGGACGAGTGGCTTTCTTCGTTCAGTGAGTTCTACGCAATGGGGCTTAATGTTAATGGTTTTTGGACTTAGCCATCTAGCCTATTATCAATTTGCGACACCGGAATATGGTGCAAATCTTGTGTTATTTCTCGTTGTCCTAACACAAGTAAATGATGTGATTCATTACTTAATTTCGCTTTATTTTGGGAAAAGAAAAGTAGTCCCTTCAGCCAATCCAACGATTACGTGGGAAGGATATATTGGGGCAACCATTATCACGACAATTATTGCTTATTTTATATATCCACATCTAACTCCCTTAAATAGCACGTTTGGACTATTGTCTGGTATTTTAATAAGTTTGAGCGGTTTTTTTGGGAGTTTAACAATTTCTGTTTTAAGGAGAGATTTATTAATAGGGGATCAAAAGAAATTAAATACATTAAACAAGAGTTATTTAACTAGAGTGGATAGCTTGGCTTACACATCCCCCGTGTTTTTCCATGTCATTCGATATTTCTATGATTTTATGTAAGGTTAAACATAGGGGGAAACCCCCTATGTTTAATCTACTCTTTATATCGCAAATAATGATAATTTTCTGTTGGGACTCTATCAATGACATTACCTTGCCTGTCCTTATAAATTTCATACTCTCGGTAAACCTCTACAGAATATCCATCCTCCTGTTTTAAATCAACTAGTCTGTTTTCTAATTCGAAAATTTCCTGTAATTCATCTTTTTCAGTAACGGTTGCTGAAGCGGATTCCTCCTCTTCAGGTACTGGAAGTGTTGATATCACTTGTTCTCTTTCCGTGTAATGGGGAGAATCTAGGTAACCTATTATCGCAATAACTCCAACTAGCAAAAAAGGAGCAATTTTTTTCAACAGTGACTTCCTCCTATTCTATTTCTTATTTTCTACACTTATTCTATGTCTATGTCTTTGCTAATATAAAATAGTATGCTTATTTTTTTGATCTATGAATAATTTCAGAATTTTCAATAGTTTTTTTCTACTTGTTATCGGTTGTAAGGAATTGTTACTATTGATAAAGAAACTCTTTTTTTATGAATAATGAAGTAATACATATGTTAAGGGGAAAAATGATGAGCGATGAATATCTAAAAAAACTTGAAATTCAAATTCGTGAGTATGAGGAAGCACTGCTAGCTATGACTGCTCCGATCATTCCTTCCATAATACCGGAAACTATTTTAGTACCAATAACAGGTATCCTTCTTGGGGAAAGATTTGAAAAAATACGAATAAAAATACTGTCGTATATTCAAAATCATGAAACACAAACAGCTATTATTGATTTTACGGACATTACACTTGATAATATCGAACAGATTAGTATACAAGAACTTGGAAGTGAGATTCATCAGCTTACAGAGACGATCATTTTAATGGGCGTTGAAGTGTATTGTGTTGGTCTATCACCACAGCTAATAAAAGAGATCGTCAGGACAGGTATACAAATTAAAGCCGAATCATTTTCAACGTTTCAAAAAGCATTAACATATATTATGAAGAAAAAGAATCTCGTTCTTCAAACTGTCATTGAATAAAGCTTAAACGAATTAAATTAAATAAGTTAAGATTGACCAATGAAGCTTCTTTTTTGTAAACTAAAGGGAGTTTTCAAAAAAAGTTAAGGTGATTATTCATGATAATTTATATAAAAGGTATTGAAGATGAACGTTTCCATAGACCACTCACATTGATTGGTAATTTATTTTTTGAAGAAACAGAGCTCTGCTTTACAGAAGGAAATCATTCTCTAGAAGCAGAGTTTTTTATTGAAGAAACAAATGAGAAAGTTTCAGTTAAAGGTATATTACGTAATGAAGATGGGAAGCAATTTGTTGCCAGTAAAGAAAGGGCGATTCCACATCATCTTGAAGGGAAAGAGCGCTTAAGACAAGTGAAAAATACACTATCTTATGTTTACTTGACATTACTTCAGGACTTTACAGGAATGATTCAGAAATGGGGAATTCTCACTGGTATCCGTCCTACTAAGCTTTACCATAAAAAAAGACAAGAAGGAATGGAAACATCTGAGATTCACAAAATGTTTAAAGAAGAATATCTTCTATCAGACGAGAAAATTAATCTCATGCAGCAAATCGTAGAACGTCAACTTGAGGTTGTTCCAGATCTTGATTCCCTTGCTAATGAGGTAAGTATCTATGTCGGGATCCCATTTTGTCCAACAAAATGTGCATACTGTACCTTCCCGGCATATGCAATAAACGGAAGACAAGGTTCTGTAACATCTTTTTTAGGTGGACTACACCATGAGATGAGAGCTGTCGGCAAGTGGTTAAGGGACAATGACATTAAAATTACAACTGTATATTACGGTGGTGGCACACCAACAAGCATTACGGCAGAGGAAATGGATATGCTTTATGAAGAAATGGTTGAATCATTTCCAGATGTGAGGAATATCCGTGAAATCACTGTTGAAGCAGGGAGACCTGATACGATTACAGAAGCTAAGCTTGATATATTAAACAAATGGAAGATAGACCGAATTAGTATTAATCCTCAATCATATACACAAGCAACGTTAAAAGCGATTGGACGTCATCATACCGTAGAAGAAACAATTGAGAAATTTCATTTGGCAAGAAAGATGGGGATGAATAATATTAATATGGATTTGATTATTGGCCTTCCTGGTGAAGGGATTGAAGAATTTGACTATTCACTTTCTGAATCAGCTAAACTAATGCCAGAATCACTGACTGTTCATACCCTTTCGTTTAAACGTGCTTCAGAGATGACGCAAAACAAGCATAAATATAAAGTAGCCAGTCGTACAGAAATTACGACGATGATGGATCATGCTGTGTCTTGGACAAAAGAGCAGGGATATGCACCATATTATTTATACCGCCAAAAAAATATTCTAGGTAACCTAGAGAACGTTGGTTATGCGCTTAAAGGACATGATAGTATTTACAACATTATGATTATGGAAGAACAGCAGACAATTATCGGTATTGGCTGTGGAGCAGCTAGCAAATTTGTACATCCAATAACAAGGAAAATTACTCATTTTGCGAATCCTAAGGATCCAAAATCGTATAATGACGGATTTGAGCATTATACAGATGAAAAAATTAAAATCTTGGAAGAGTTGTTTTCGAAATAATACGGGAAGCAGTAGGGATTTTACATGGTAAAATTACTACTGCTTTTTCGTATTCTCATTTTGTGTCTAGCTCCAGGCGCCATTGGCGAAGCACAGGATGTGCAAGTGAAGGAAATGCGACAGGACGTCGCATCTTTGACTGCCTCAGCTAAGCGCCTTGTGCTTTTCTCATTTAAGAAGGATATCGATTGATATGCTCCGAATTAGTATAGTGAAATAAAATATAAGGGGTGGAAGAAATGTCATATGAAACACTGGACTTGGTCAAAGAGGGGAACGTTGCAACTTTGTATTTAAACAGAGTAAATTCGTTAAACGCTATGGATGTTCAAATGCTAGGGGAGCTTGCGAAATGTCTTAAGGAGATCCAAAACTCAGATATTACTCTTTTATTTATCACAGGAAAAGGACGAGCTTTTTCGGCAGGAGGAGATTTGAAGACAATGTTATCAAATGCAAGCGAAGAAGGCTTTCAAGAGGTAATGGACGATATAAAAAATATCATTGTCACTCTTTATACATTGCCAGCAGTGACAGTAAGCTTTATCAATGGAGCGGCAGCAGGATTAGGTTTGAGCTTTGCATTAGCATGTGATCAAGTTCTCGTAGAAAAGAACGCGAAAGTGGCAATGAATTTTATAAACATTGGCCTGATTCCAGATGGTGGCGGACACTTTTTCCTAAAGAAAAGATTAGGTGAGCATAAAGCAAAGCAAATGATTTGGGAAGGAAGATCAATGGCGAGTGAGGAGGCCTTGAAGGCTGGAATTGTGGATATTGTCTATGAAGGAGATACAGAGGAGCAGATTAAGCTGCTAAAAAGAAAATTGATTGCGCGTCCTTTAAAGGCTATGATTGCTTCCAAAGTCCTTTTTAGTCAGCTAGAAAAGCAACAACTATTACAGGTGTTAGATCATGAAAGAAACAGTCAACTAGAAATGAGAAAGACAGAGGACCACCGTGAAGGAGTAGCAGCATTTTTAGAAAAGCGAGCTCCTCAGTTTATTGGGAAGTAGTTAAAATTGAACTGCTGAGGCCAGTCTCTAGTAATATTGTGAGGACTGGCTTTTCTATGTATTATCTTCTGAATAATACAAGCTTTCCGGAGGATGATGTACAGCGATGAGTTTTATCCGCGAAATTTTTTTCCTCTAATTTTCTCTGTCCAATTTCTTTAGCCTCCGTTTCTGATTTAGCTTCAAAACTTTCGTCCATAAGCTTATCCCCATTTTTTTCAAAAACTGTTAAATGGTATGTCGCCATTTTTCCATTCCTCCCTTATTATCCAAAATACACTATGATTATATAATTCTTAGTCTACTGGTGTTTTCCTGCATAAAAGTGAAACCTTCTTTTTCCATATTCGTAGTACATAAGGAGGAGGGATAACATGAGCTTAACAATTGATCATGTAACAAAGCGTTTTGGGTCATATCTTGCGGTTGATCAGCTGGCGATTACCATTCCAGAAAACGAGATTTTCGGTTTTCTCGGGGCAAATGGTGCTGGGAAAACAACAACCTTCCGAATGATTCTTGGTTTACTAAGTCCTACTGAAGGAGTCATCAGGTGGAATGGAGATAAGATCTCTTATGAAGAAAGTGATAGAATCGGTTATTTACCAGAGGAAAGAGGCCTTTACCCGAAACTAAAGGTTAAGGATCAGCTCATGTACTTAGGTAGATTAAAAGGAATGTCCAAACAGCAGGTGTTAGAAGAAATGAACCATTGGCTTCAACGTTTTAAGGTTACTGGGTATGCGAATAAAAAGGTTGAAGAACTATCGAAAGGAAATCAACAAAAAATCCAATTTATTGCAGCAGTACTACATAGGCCAAAGCTTTTAATACTGGATGAACCATTTAGTGGGTTGGATCCAATTAATGTTGAACTTTTAAAGAAGGCTGTTGTTGATTTGAAGGATGCAGGTACTTCAATTGTTTTTGCGAGTCATCGGATGGAGCATGTCGAGGAGCTATGTGAACATCTTTGTATTATGCATAAAGGAAAACCAGTTGTTCATGGTTCATTGCGCGACATTAAGAGCTCTTTTGGAAAGAAAAATCTCTTTATACAAGGTGATTTTGAGATGAGCTTTTTAGAACAGATACCAGGAGTGCTGACGTGCAAGCAACGATTAGAAGGTGTTGAACTGCAAATTGAAAACGAAGAGGTTTCTATGGTTATTTTCAAGGAACTTCAAGGTAAAGGATTTGTACGTAAGTTTGCACTTGAGGAACCATCTTTACATGATATTTTTATTGAAAAAGTAGGTGCATCCTATGAATAAATTTTGGATCATGGTAGCCCATACGTATTTAAATAAGCTTAAAACGAAATCATTTATAATAGCAACTTTAATTACAGCTCTCATTCTTTATGGCGTTTCCAATATTTCAACGATTATTGACATGTTTGAAAATGAAGACCAAACAAAAGTATTTGCTGTAATCGATCACTCAGATGGTTATTATGATCAATTTGAAGCAAATCTTATTGCCTCAGGGATGCCACTTTCAATTGAAACGCCGGACGTTGAAGAAGGAGAGTTAGAGAAAAGTGTATTAGCTGGTGAACTAGATGGAATCATGGTTTTGTCGACAGATGAAAATCAATTACCAGAAGCGACAGTAAAAACTAGTTCCATAACGGATAGTCAAGTGTTTACACAGGTTGAGCAAGTGCTGCAACAAACGAAGCTTGAAATTGGACGTGAGAAACTAGGTCTACAAACGAATGAACTGGATCAGTTGTTTACACCAGTTGAAGTGAAAAAAGTAGCACTTGAAGACAATGCGAAAACGGAAGAAGAATTAAACCAGGCTCGGGGTCTTGTTTACATTCTCTTATTTGTTATTTATTTTTCCGTTATTTTCTATGCAAGTATGATTGCGACAGAGGTGGCAACAGAGAAATCATCAAGAGTGATGGAAATTCTCATCTCGAGCGTGTCACCAGTTAAGCAAATGTTTGCCAAGCTAATTGGGATAGGGTTATTAAGCTTAACACAGATGATCGTGATTCTAACAATTGGATATGCTTCCATTCAGTCGCAAATGAATGACCTATCGTCAATGACAGGTGGAATGTTCGGGTTCTCAGATGTTCCAACTTCAACATTTATTTATGCAGGCATTTATTTTATTTTAGGATATTTCCTTTTTGCCACACTTGCTGCTTTCTTAGGTTCCCTTGTTAGTCGGACAGAGGACGTACAGCAATTAATTTCACCAATGATCTTTTTAATTGTCGGTGCTTTTATAATTGCTATGTTTGGCTTAACAAACCCAGAAACACCATTTATTACAATTAGCTCCTATATTCCGTTCTTTACGCCGATGATTATGTTTTTACGTGTTGGAATGTTAAATATTCCGTTTTGGGAGATTGCTTTATCTATAGCGCTTCTCCTCGGCTCAATTATCTTATTAGCGATTTTTGGAGCAAGAGTGTATAAAGGCGGCGTACTCATTTATGGAAAATCTTCATCATTTAAAGATTTAAAAAGAGCATTAATGCTATCAAAGGATAAGTAATAATGGAGAGAATGGCTCAGAATCTGCTTTGGGCTATTCTTTTTTTATTGCTTAGGAAGCTATAAAATTCTTTGGACTGTGGATAAGCGCGCGACATCCAGCTCCAGCAGTCTTACTTTTTTCAAAAAAAGTAAGATGCCTAGCCCCTCGAGGTCATAAGTCACAAATGAATTGAAGACAAAGAACGTCTTCTATTCATTTGCGTCTTATGCTTGTCGGGGCTGATCAAGGCGCATGCGCTTTTGATCTTTAACTTTTTTGCGCAGAACGTGCATTCGTATTTTATAGATGATAAAATAAAATGAACAAAGTACGCGTAGAAAAGAAAGAGGTACATATGAGTTCAATTAAATTTATCCACGCAGCAGATCTTCATTTAGACAGTCCTTTTGTGGGATTAAAACATATGCCAGCAAAGCTCTTTGAGAGAGTAAGAGAAAGTACGTTTTTGTCATTTTCAAAAATCATCAGATGTGCCATTGAGGAGAAGGTTGATTTTGTCCTCTTGTCCGGAGATTTATATGATGAAGATGAGCGAAGTTTAAAAGCTCAAATAAGATTAAAAAAAGAATTTGAACGATTAGCTGAGGCGGACATTCAAGTTTATGTCATACACGGAAACCATGACCATATGGGTGGAAAATGGCTTGAACTTGATTGGCCCTCAAATGTTCATGTGTTTTCAAGTCATCACGTTGAAGTGAAGGAATACAAAAGAAACCAAACTCCGCTGGCCTATATTTATGGGTATAGCTATCCAGCCCGAGCAGTATACGAGAATATGACTCATCAATACATAAAAAAGGAAAACAGAGATGTCTATCATATTGGAATGTTACATGGCTCGATGGAAGGAAATAAAGAACATGATGTCTATTGTCCCTTTAAGTTGAATGAGTTAATAGATAAGGACTTTGACTATTGGGCGTTAGGGCATATCCATAAACGACAAATACTGCATTTATTACATCCTGTTATTGCCTATTCAGGGAATATACAAGGTCGCCATCGTAAAGAATCAGGTAGAAAAGGTTGTTACCTAGTCCAAATGGAACAAGGGTCTACAAGGAATACATTTGTTGCGACAGATGAAATTGGCTGGGAAGAACTTAAAGTATCCATTGAAGGTCTTCAAACGATATCTGAGCTCATTAAAGCATGTGAACAATCTATGGAGAGTATCCGGAAGGAAAAACGTTCTATTTGCTTAACCATTTCTTTAGTTGACTCTGGTGTATTATCAACCGCCTTGAATTCTCAAGAAACTGTGCAAGACCTTTTAGATATATTAAATGAACAGACTGGTGAGCTAGATAATTTTATTTGGGTTGTAAAAATAATGAATCACACATTTAAACCACTAGTAACCTCACATAAACTATCAACATTTTATGATGATTTAGCGAAAACAGTAAAAGAGTATAACGAATTTGAACAGGTATTTGATCCGATTCAAAAAAATCCAATCTTCCGTAAGTATATTAGCGGATTTACATATGATGAGCAAAAGCAGCTTCTTAAAGAAGCAGAACAATTACTCCTTCGTGAACTACTTCAACAAAATGATCGAAAGTGAGGTGAAGGAATTGAAAATTGAAGAATTACACATTTATGGATACGGAAAATTCGAAAACAAACATTTTAAGCTAGGGCACTCCAATCTGTCGGTCATTTATGGGGAAAATGAAGCTGGTAAATCGACTATTATGTCATTTATTCATAGTATCCTCTTTGGTTTTCCGAC
>JAPSLU010000068.1 GCA_031180405.1 Bacillus sp. (in: firmicutes)
AAGACTGATCAAGAAATTCTACGAAGACGTTTAAAGGAGAGGCGTCTCTTTTTAAATATGACATATCAAGATTTAGCCGAGAAGACGGGCATGAGTAAATCTTCTATACAGCGATATGAAACGGGAGTATTAAAAATATTCCATATGTTAAGATTTTTACTTTATCAGAAGCACTAGAGGTAAGTCTTGAATATTTTACTAATTTGACTAAAGATTATACTGGGGAATCTGCTTTTGAAATTAATGTTGTCAAGAAAGAGAATAGATCACAACACTTAGATCATATTAAAGAATTTGAGGAAAAAGCAATTAGGTATATAACTCCAAACTTAATTTTACAGGGATATAATATAGAACGGCACAGTCATGGCTCTGTAGGAGATATTGTTGCAACTAAGGGGAAGGAAATATGGCATATTGATTTCCTATATACAAGAGATGTAAGGAAGTATCAAACTGGAATGGGAATGGGGCGACAACAGCTACTTCTAAGGTTCGGTAGACTTGCCGTTTACGATAAACCTATTACCAAATACTCCATAGTTATGGAAAGACGTGAATTAGGGGAGCAATTTAACAGATTTAAACCAATTCATTTGGACATTGAGACGAGTATCATAATTTTACGAGGAACGGATTACGAAGAATCGCATTTCTAGGAAAAAGTAAACAACACAAATAAGCCCGCCAAGCCATTAGGCCCAGCGGGGAATTTGTACTAACTCACTACTAATTTTTATATTAGATTGAATATTGATTCTGAAAATAATTTTGATATTCACCACTTATAATTTGTTCCCACCATTCTCTGTTATCAAGATACCACTGAATGGTTTGGGCAATTCCAGTATCAAATGTATAAGTAGGTTTCCATCCTAACTTTTCTAGTTTAGTTGGATCAATTGCATAACGTTTATCGTGGCCTAGTCGATCTTTAACAAACTCAATTAACTCTTCAGATTTACCTAGAGTTTTTATTATCGCTTTAACCACTTCTAAATTTGTCCGTTCATTATGGCCACCCACGTTATACACTTCACCATTAAAACCTTTGTGAAGTACTAAATCAATTGCTGCGCAATGGTCTAAAACATGTAACCAATCACGGATATTTTTTCCATCGCCATAAACTGGCACCTTTTGCTCATTTAATACACGTGAAATTGTTAAAGGAATCAGTTTCTCCGGAAAATGGTATGGCCCATAGTTATTGGAACAGCGTGTTATATTAACCGGTAAGCCATATGTTTCATTATAGGCACGTACTAACAAATCTGATGATGCTTTACTCGCACTATATGGGCTATTTGGCTGTAAAGGAGTTTCTTCTGTAAAGAATGTAGTAGGATCAAAATCTAACTCGCCATATACTTCATCTGTTGATACGTGAACAAATTTTGTTACATCAACTGTTCTTGATGCATCTAGTAATACTTGTGTACCGACAACATTTGTTTGCACAAAGACACCTGGATCTGTAATGGAACGATCTACATGGCTTTCTGCAGCAAAGTGAACAACATAGTCAAATTTTTCATTTTCAAAAAGTGCCATAATTGTTTCACGGTCAGCTATGTCTGCCTTTACAAAGTAATAATTTCCTCTTGATTCAATATGTTTATGCTTAGTTAAATCTCCCGCATAGGTTAATAAATCTAAATTATAAATGTCATATTGAGGATACTTGTCCACCATATATTGAACAAAGTTACCACCAATAAAACCGGCACCACCCGTAACAAGAATTTTTTTTCGTTCCACTTATTTCACCTCTTGTGCTAATTCGTTTAAATAATGTTTTAAAGCATTTTGCCACATAGGCAATGGTTCAAACCCATTGTCAATTAGCTTTTGCTTTGACATACGTGAGTTTTTAGGTCTAACAGCACGTGTTGGATATTCTTCAGTTGAAATTGAATTTACTGTAACCTTTCTATTGGCTTGTAGAAAGATTTCATTGGCAAACTCTGCCCAAGTACAAAAGCCTTCATTTGATGCGTGGTAGATACCATACCTTTTTGTCTGTATCATATCGATTAATAAACGTGCTAAATCAAATGTATACGTTGGTGAACCATATTGGTCTCCAACAACATTTAATTCGCTACGAGTCTCAGATAATTGAAGCATCGTTTTAATAAAATTATGCCCATTGATTCCAAATACCCATGAAATACGAACAATAAAATGCTCATCTAGTAAATCTCTTACAATCTTTTCTCCCTCATATTTCGTAAAGCCATAATAGCCCAATGGATCAGGTTTATCAGCCTCTTTAAAAGGCTCTTCACCTTTACCATCAAAAACATAATCAGTACTTACATACATGAACTTTGCATTTACTTTTTTAGCTGCAGTAGCAAAAAATTTTGTACCTTTTACATTTACATTCCAACATGTTTCTTTATCATCTTCAGCCTTATCTACTGCTGTATATGCAGCGCAATGAACGATTGCATCCGGATTAACTTTTTGCACATATTCATATACGTCTGCTTCGTTAGTAATGTCTAAATCTTCTCTGCCAATTCCTATCATATTAATACCGCGTTTATTACCTTCATGCGTAACATCATAACCAAGTTGACCAGAATAACCAGTTACTAAAATCTTCATAATACACTACGCTCCATAATTAAAATTATTGTCGGCATTCTTTAATAGAGGGGCTTTTTGATCTTTCTCTGATAATATAGGCTCAACATCTATAGGCCATTCAATTCCTATTGTTGGATCATTCCAGAGTATACCCCGGTCACATTCTGGTGCATACAATTCGTCCACTTTATACTGTACTTCTACATCTTCTGTTAAGGTCATAAATCCATGTGCAAACCCCTTTGGCACTAAAAGTTGTTTATGATTCTCAGCACTTAATTCAACACCAAACCAATTACCATACGTAGGACTTCCTTTTCGAATATCAACGGCAACATCAAAGATAGAACCCCTTGTACAACGAACAAGCTTTGTCTGTGCTTTAGGGTTTAATTGGTAATGTAATCCTCGTAGTGTACCTTTGGCTGCTGAGAAAGATTGATTATCCTGGACAAACTTTACATTTATTCCTGCTTCCAAGAAATCCGACTCTTTATATGTCTCCATAAACCAGCCACGATGATCGCCAAATACAGCCGGTTCAACAATGATTACACTATCTAAATTAGTTTTAGAATATTTCATTCTTCAATTCACTTCTTTCAATGTTTAATATTGTATTTCTCCATTTGCAACTTTCATTAAATATTGACCATATCCAGTTTTACTAAGCTTTTCACCGCACTCCCATAATTGTTCCTTACTAATCCAACCATTAATAAACGCAACTTCCTCAGGAGCAGCAATCTTAATCCCTTGATGTTCTTCAACTGTCTTAACAAAATTTGTTGCTTCAACTAAGCTTTGATGTGTTCCGGTATCCAACCAAGTAAATCCTCTACCTAATAACTCCACGTCTAAATCCCCAAGTTTTAAATATGCTTCATTTATTGAGGTAATTTCAAGTTCACCACGTCCTGAAGGTTGAACATTTTTAGCGATGTTAACTACACGATTATCATAAAAATATAACCCCGTAATGGCATAATTAGATTTTGGTACTTCCGGCTTTTCTTCTACACTTATTACCTTGCCATCATTATTAAACTCAACTACCCCAAAACGCTGTGGATCTTGTACGTGATATCCAAATACGGTAGATCCGCTTTTTTTATTTGCCGCACCTTGAAGAATTTTCCTCATGCCGCTACCATAATAAATATTATCTCCTAGAATCATAGCAACAGAGTCATTTCCAATAAATTCTTCACCAATTAAAAAAGCCTGAGCTAATCCATCAGGGCTTGGCTGAACTTTATAACTAAGATTTAGGCCGAATTGTGAACCGTTACCCAACAGAGACTCAAACCTTGGAGTATCTTCTGGAGTTGAAATAATTAATATATCTTGAATGCCGGCAAGCATCAAAGTCGATAGAGGGTAGTAAATCATTGGTTTATCATATACTGGTAGTAACTGTTTACTTGTTACCATTGTCAATGGATAAAGGCGAGTACCACTACCGCCTGCTAGAATAATACCTTTCATAAATGTATATCTCCTTCTACTATTATTATTCAAAACTCATAACAAAAAAAACAATACAATTCATCATTGATATACATCTTTAATTAATTGTACAATTTTATTTGCCGCGTTATAAACTTTTCATGTTGTTGATTTTCACACCAAGGCTGTCCTTTTATTTCCCCATAAGATTGCTATATTAACTATTCTTTAAAATCATTTTAACACTTTTAATACTTGAAACAAGTTCCCTGAACTTTAGCAAAATATAAATAACATATATAATGATATATAATAATAAGCCTGTCCAAGTATTAAAATACCAACTAATACTTACAAAAAAGGCTGTCATAGAAAGCTCTAAAATAATATCCTTTTTAACTGTAACTTTTAAATACTTTGACAATATCATTTCTGCTAATATTGACTTAAAAGCTAGCAATATTAGAATCGTAAAAACTGTAAATTCTAGATTTTTCAATACAAATGCACAAATTAACGTTAAAAATAAGCTTAATAATAATGATAGGGTATTAACTTTTAGCATTATCTTTTCTTTCCTTAATGCTTTAAAATAGGTATTTAATAATAAAGCCGTCTTACCTTCATAAACAATCATAGGAAAAACTAATGCCATATACTTTAAACTATCACTATAATTCGGTAGCCAGTGGAACAAAACTTCTTTTAGAGGAAAAAACAATAATAAGGCGCCAATAAAGGAAACACCTAATAAATTTCTTATTATTTTATATACACTCGATAACTTGTTGGTATGAATTCTACGAAGCATTGGGAACAATATTATTCCAATAGCGTTTATAAAAACCATCATAAAGTTTGAAATACTTAATGTTAATGAAACCTTACCGAATGTGCTAACATCCCAGGAACGTTCAATACCAAAACGAACAACACCTATAATAAGTGTTCCAGCAATGTTTGCAACCATTAACTTTATTCCGACATTTATGTTTTCAATCGTTTCTTTAATGTCAATTGAAATATTTTTTAGGTTTTGGAAAACAATTTCTCTACAATAAATAATTGCCAAAATAAATGTTATAAACTTTCCAATGACGTCTGAGAGAATAAACATTCGAAAATCTACTAATCCGATCAAGATAAACGAAACAACTAAAACTACAAAAATTACTTTTTCTAAAAAATTTAATATAGCAAATTCTTTAATTCGATTTGTAGCTTGTAGTATGAATATTAACATGTGACGTGAATTTACTATTATTAATGTTAATAACACCATGTAAAAAATATAAGACCGGTTTTCATCGATTACATAGAGACCTACTCCTAACAATGCAACAAGTGTTATTATTAATTGAAATATCACTAACAATATAAACTGACCATTTAATTTTCTATAATCTAAATCGTTATAATAATAGCCACCATATCTTAAATAAATCCCATCATTCCAGCCAAAGTGTAAGAAACCAACATAAGATGAATAAAATATAAAAAGTTGGAAATACCCATAGTCCTCTACCCCTAAAAATTTAGGGAGAATCAAAACAATTGTCACAGACACTAACATTGTTACTAAGTTTGAAACAAATGTATAAGAAAAGTTTTTAAAAAAATTAATAAGTTTAATATTCATACTGTGGCCTCATTACTATATATATATACTTCTCAAAAACAATATTAATTTAACAACTAGTTGATCGAATCAGTTGATGAATTTAATCAAGTATATTAAATATAATTATTTAAATTCATTCATTATACTAAGATAGGTATCTCTGGTCATATGATTATTCTTTTTAGTATATTTTTTTGTTACTTGCATAATCTTAGCTGTTCTTTTCCAGCCGTAACCTCTACGTACCATAATATTAACTGACATCATAAACGTAAAAAAATAAAACCAAAAATGCCAATAAACCTTATTATATCGATGTTTGAGCATAATGGCCCTAGCAGTTATTGAAGTAGCATATGGTGCATCTTTACTTTCATTTACAGTCTGTTGGGCGGCTCCACCTTTATGTAGAACTACCGCGTCTAGTACAGAAACAATTTTTATTCCTAACTTTTTGTAGCGCAAACATAAGTCTACATCCTCTTCTCCAAAGAATATAGTCTCAGATAACAATCCATGTTTTATTAAATTCTCTTTCTTAAGCATCATTACACAGCCCGAAGCAAATGTTACATCTACATTATTTATCCCTTTATTAATACAATTGGCCAAAAACTTTTCATCATACCTTTTAAAATGCCCATACCAGAGTAATTCCCCCCCCATTTGCTGAAGTTTTTCTTTGGGAGAATAATGATTTATACGACAAGTAGCCATACCGTACTCTTTATTTTCTTCTAAAAAGCTTTTCATTTTCACAGCAATATTATTCAAACAAATTGCATCGTTATTAAAGAGAAGAAAGTAATCATAATAATTTAATATGTTTTTTATAATAAAATTGTTTCCACCAGCAAAACCCATATTATTATTAGTTTTAATAAAAACTATGCTATTTGATGGTAAGCTTGCAATCCTACTAAATTCTATAAATTCTTGTTCCTTAAATGTTAATTGTTCACTAACTCTATTTTTATTTTTATCAAGCCAGTTCTGAATAACTTCACAAGACTCATTAGGGGAAGCATTGTCTAAAATAAAAATAGTACTCGTTTTACAATTATCTATTAGTGATGATAAGCATTCTATTGTATCATTAAAGTTTTTATAATTAATTACTAAAATTGCATCTTTTGATTCCATTGTAAAACTCCTTTATTAATCTACATAAACTCTGAAAAATTGGTGTCAAAGATTAGATACACCTTTTCTACTTCTTGATAGAAAAAACATTATTAAAATCATAATTGATACTTCATAAACAAATAATTTATTATAATCGTATCCAAAAAAACCAGTAGTCAACATTGCTAAATTAATAACATTTAATATTTTTATAAAAACATTTTTACTAACTCTAGAAAGATTGTATAAGACATGTGAATAAATTGAAATTAGTGACCCAATTAAAATAACACCTAAGTATCCCAGGTTCATATAAATTGATCCAAAAATAGTGAATACATTTGTACTTCTTTCGAGTGATATATTTACATGTTCATGAATAATATCAACAAAATCAATACCCGCAAAATTTGCAAAAATATTATATGGAACAGCAAAGAAATACTTTATATCATATAATTCTAATGATTCATTGCTTAATAACACATCTAAACCTAATAATGGAGAAGTAAAATAGAAATAAAAATGCTCTGTTAAAAATTGAAAAAAGTCAAAAGTAAACACATTAGCAAATCCTATAATGGAACCAATAGATACTGCATATACAGCGCCAAATGCAACAAATAAGACTAAAATAATAAAAATAACATTTTTTATTTTCAACTTCATAAATTTCTCCAATACAAGTAGATATGTTATCCCTAAAATAATCCATATCAATGTAAACTTAACCTGTGTTATAAATATTAGTAGTATTAATAGAATTGATATTATTAAACTAGACTTCCTTTTAACTTTAAAAGCATCATACATAAAATAAAATATTGTAAAATAGGATATAAGTCTTAAATGTGCTGGTAACCCATAACTATAAGCCAGTTCAAACCTATGAGAAGTGATTTGGTCAAATCCAATTTCTAATAAAATTGTTATTAACTTAAAAGAATTTACCGCAATTGATGTTAGTGCTAATATGAAGCATATTTTATATAAAGCTCTATGATTAAGAGCAAAGTTGTATTCTAATTTTACTTTGTCTCCTCTTCGCTGTATAAAAGAACATACTTGTCCAACTGTAAAAAAAATAATAATATTACTTAAAACAAACAAACTTGTTTTATAATTTATGATATTGGAATCTAAAAAGGGTGAAATACATAGATTAGAAAGTAAAGACATTGCAAATGGTATTATTAATACGACTGTTGGAGTCAACATTCTTTTATAAATTGAGTACTCAATTGTTATAACTATAGTACTAATTAGCAAAACTAATAGAATTAACAACCAATTAATCACCTTAGGTTAATTCTCCTTTTATTTTTTCTACAATGCTACTCGTTACTTCATTATTTGTATTACTATATCTCCTAATGACACCAATTGCTTCTCGCGCTAATTTTCTACTAACTTTGTTCCGTAAAAACAAAAAATAAATATAAATAAGGTACATTTCCCTCCATACGGTCCAATAAAGAGGATTATAATAATCTTTCAAATTAATAAATCTATTAATATAATGTATAGCAGCTTTAGATACTAACTTTTGGTCAAAGAAAGAAACTGAAGTGGAACCAACTTTATGATAAATAATTGCAGATGGAATACAATACATTTCCACCCCAAACTTTTTCATTCTTAGGCTAAAATCCCAATCCTCTTCTCCAAAGAAAAATCTTTCGGTTAACATCCCATATTCTCTAATAATTTCCTTATGAATAAGTAATGCACATCCTGTAACCAAACCTACCTTAAAGTTAAAGCTAGGGCAGTTACTTGCATCTTCTTTAGCATAAAAGTATTTGTTCTTACCTAAAAAATTCACTTTCCCTCCACAGTTCCATACTATTTGAGGCTTATCATAGTAACAGATTTTCACTGTAGCTACCTTTATATTATTTTCGATTGATTCATTCATTAGATTTGAAAAACATCTTTTATCTAATGTTGTATCGTTGTTTAGTAAGAAGAAGTATTCATAATCTTTTTGCATTGCATACTTTATTCCTACATTATTTCCAGCTGCAAATCCTAGGTTGTCCCCGTTCATAATCATTGTAATCTTTTGAGGGGAAGATTGTTCAGCAATATTGCTAGTTGCTATTTTGCCATTTGCAATATCACTTCTATTATATTCTTCGTAAATAAATCCATTATATTTGTAATTATTGTTAATCCAATTTTGTATTTTTATTACAGAGTCATCTGTAGAACCATTATCGATAATAATGGTATCAAAATCTTGAAATGTTTGATCTTTTAACGATGAAAGGCACTCTATTGTATCTTGCCAATTGTTCCAATTTAATATTAATACAGCTAAGTCATTTCTCATTAGCCCTATCCTTTCAATTGCAAAAATTTTTTACTTGTTTTTTGGGGTTAACTAATTCTTGATAGATGTCTTCCATTGATTTGACGTTCTCAAGCCAGTTATAATTTTCTAAAACACGCATTCTTTGATTTTTAGCAATTTCCTTTCTTAATTCAATGTCACTAATTAATCTATAAATTTGTTTTGCCATACTTTTATGATCTTTTCTTGGCACTAGTATTCCAGAATTACCTACAACCTCTTTAAATCCATCAACATCTGTGACAACAACTGGTACTTCACAAGCCATAGCTTCAACTATCGCTACACCAAAACTCTCACTATCTAATACACTAGTACCTAAGAAAATATCCATTTCATTTAATGCTCTTGGAACTTCTGCATTAGGTATTCTTCCTTTAAATTCAACTACATTTTGTAAATTGCGGTTCTTTACCAATTTTTCAAGTTCTGCTTTTTCTTCTCCTTCTCCGTAAATAAAGTACTTAATATCAAAATTATTATCTTTTTCTGTTAACAGATTTTTTATAAGGTAGTCAATTGCTAAGATACCATATTTAATTCCATACTTTGGTGATAACTTCTTGATGCTTCCTAATATAATTGTATCTGCACCTTTATTAATATTACTCTTTTTAAATTTATTAATATCCACTCCAAAAGGAGTAATATATATTTCTGAAACTGGGTAATTTATTAATTTTGATGTTTGGCAAGCCATTGCATAACTTGTAGAAGCTAAGGCATCTGCAGCGTTTAGATTTTTTTTAATTATATTCATGTTACTTTTTCTTGCATAAGGAAAATCGTATACATCACTTCCGTAAACAGAAATTAAGTATGGGGAAAATCCCGCTAACCTTCCAAGCGTCCCATATCCACTTGAATAGTGTGCGTTAAGGATATCTGGTTTTATAGCTTTTAATATTTTCCTCAACTGAATAGCATTCATATAATATCCATAAGGTGCAGGTACTTTTAACTCATGTAAAAAAATTTTATTGCTAAATTTATCTGAGGAAGGTTTCTGGTTTGATACATAACATAAATGTACTTCATTACCATTCTCACTCAACTGATTAGCCCATCTAACGCTATGAATATCATTCCCTGCTGCCAATAATACCACTTTCATTAAGCCGCACCATCTTTCATAAATCTTTTAAATGTATATTGATACTTATAATAAGTAACACTTATAGTCTCCAGTAGCTATATGCACTTTTTTCAATCTCATTTTTATTTAAAATACTTTTAACATCCACGATAACCTTTTCTTCATTAGGAAGTTCTCCAAATAATCCATCTATCTGCTCCATTGTCATATCTTTAAATAAATCATGACCAACAGCAAATATTAGACAATCTGCATTATCTATCATATCAATAGGAACCAAATCAACACCATACTCTCGTTTTGCATCCATTGGATCTGCGTAGGGGTCAACTACAACCGGCTTTATTTCATATTCATTAAGACGTTTGATTATATCTTCTACTTTTGAATTCCGTGTGTCAGGACAATTTTCCTTGAATGTTATACCTAAAATGACAACCTTCGCCTTCTTAACTACCTTATTGGCAAGAATCAAATTCTTAATAACCGCATCAGCAACAAATGATCCCATTCCATCATTAATCTTTCTTCCAGATAGAATAATTTGTGAATGATAACCTAGTTTCTCTGCTTCATATATAAAATAGTATGGGTCAACGCCAATACAATGACCTCCAACTAATCCCGGGGAAAACTTAAGTGCATTCCACTTTGTATTCATGGCTTCAACCACTTCTTGTGTATCAATACCCATACGGTCGAAAACCATAGCAAGCTCATTCATAAACGCAATATTTATATCACGCTGGCTGTTCTCAACCACCTTTGCAGCTTCTGCTACTTTAATAGAACCTGCACGATGAACACCGACATCGACAACCAATTCGTAAACCTTAGCTATTTCTTCTAATGATTCATTATCCATCCCTGAAACAATCTTTGTTATATTTTCCAGTCTATGCACTTTATCACCAGGGTTAATTCGTTCTGGAGAATAACCTACTTTAAAATCTATTCCACATTTTAACCCGGACTCTTTTTCAAGAATAGGTATACAAATATCCTCTGTTACCCCAGGATAAACAGTAGACTCGTACACTACAATTGATCCTTTGATGAGATTTCTACCAATAGTCTTGCTGACTCCTTCTATAGGACTTAGGTCAGGCGTCTTATCCGCATTAACTGGTGTAGGAACTGCAACTATGTGAAACTTTGCCTCTTGTAACTTAGATGCATCTGAAGTAAAATCTACTGTGGTTTTTCTGATAGCATCATCACCAACTTCATTCGTTGGGTCTATCCCGTTCTTATACTGTTCGATTTTATGACTATTTAGGTCAAAACCTATAACATTTACCTTCTTAGCAAATGCAACTGCTAGAGGCATACCGACATACCCGAGTCCAATCACTGCTATTTTTTCTTCTTTGTTAACTAGTTTTTCGAATAAGCTCATCTGATGCTTCCTCTCTTTCATCAACACTTTCAATAATGTTAATCAGTTTCTCTGTTAATCTATTAAAGTCAAATTGATAGGCAGCTTCACGTGCATTTTTCCCCATCAAACTATTTTTCCCTTCATCACTACATGCTGTAATTATAGCTTTAGCAATTTCTTTCGCATTTTGTATAGAAGCACTAATGCCGCAATTATATTTTTCACAAATACTATAACCAGTTGTATATGTTTGAACAATACATTTTCCTGCCGCTAAATACTCAAAAAATTTATTTTGACTTTGACCATACTTATCAAGAGAAGTACTTGAGTTATGAAGTATATTTATATAAGATTTTTTTAGTATAAATGGAATGTATTTCTTTTCAACACGCCCCTTAAAGATAACATTATTAATATTTTCCTCTTCGCAGCGCTTTTCAAGTGCCTCTCTTTCATCACCAGAACCATATATCAAGATTCTAATATTTTTCTGACCCTGATTTTGAATTATTTTTGCAGCATCCAACAGCATTCCAATATTATTGACTTTCCTAATAGAACCAGCATAAACAATATTCTTATAATCCTTATTATCTAAATCTGAGTCAATTATCTTGTATTCTTCACTGTTTTTATCAAAAGTATCTATAACTACTCCATTACTAATATGCTTAACTTTTTCTAAATCAATTTGATTATCCCATTTTTGATCCATAATATATTCCCTGCCACCTTCCCATGTCATAATGATTGAGTCGGCTTTTTTATATATCCATTTCTCGCCTTGATATAATACTTTGGCAATTACACTATTTCTTTTTAAAGCATCATATGCCACAATACTTTCAGGCCATAAATCTCTCACTTCACAAATACATGGCACCCCTAAATTTTTTGCTACCTTTATTCCAGCAACTAGGGTGAGGGGGTGCACACTTGAAGCTAGTATTACATCTGGTTTACCATATTGTTCTGCATATTCTTTTGCTACTGGGAAAATATTTTTATAGAAGGTAAACATATTTTTAATCCGCTGTCTTCCATTTCCTAGATATTGGGGCGTTTCCACAAAAACAAAAGGTATTCCTTTTGTCTTGTCTAAAACAAACTTATTATTACCGGTATCTATATTTTCATTTGTATTGTGGACTGTAGACGCACAAAAGATAGTAGGGTTATATCCCTGTTTAATTAAATTCTCTGCGAGCCAAAAATGTCTACCTGCTTGGTCTTTATACATGTTTGTAGCATAATGATTCCATATCCAAATATTCTTCTTCATACCTTATACTCTCCTAGCTGGAACACCTATATAAATTCCAGTTTCATTTATATCCTTAACCACAACAGAACCAGCACCAACTTTACATCCGTTGGTGATAGTTATATTATTACTTACTATACTGCCAATACCTAACCAAGATCCTTGTCCAACCTTGACCGTACCTGCTAAATGAGCACCTGGTGAAATATGAACAAAATCTTCAATACAGTTATCGTGGTCAATTGTTGAGCCGGTATTAATAATGCAACTCTTTCCTATCTTAGTACAACAGTTAACTACTGTTCCTGCCATTACAGCTGTCCCATTCCCTATTTCTACTTGATTTCCGATTACCGCATTAGGGTGAATTAATACCGGAATACTGGCCCCAAATGTTTCAAGTATTTCATGAATCTTTTGTCTCGTAGTATTATTACCAATACCAACAAATATTTCATACTCATCTATATGTGCAAAAACATCTTCTGAAGTCCCGATTACTTTTAAACCCATTGATGATTTGAAGCTTTTGTCGTCATCTAAAAAAGAAATACTTTGCCATTTATTCATTTTTATTGCAATGTCCGCAACAACTTTTCCGTGGCCGCTAGCACCTATTATTAAAAGTTTGTTTTTCATATTTCCATTCTTTCCTTTTTGGTTCCTTTAAAAGACTCAATTGTTGCAGCAGTTTCTGAATTAATACCTTCTCTAACGAATACCTTTTTTATGGTTAAAAAAATAATCTTCCAATCCTCAATGAAACTTACATTGTCCACATACTCAACATCTAGATTAAATTTATCTTCCCAACTAATCGCATTTCTACCACTAACCTGCGCCAAACCAGATAGCCCTGGTCTGACTTCATGACGTCGTTTTTGATGATTGTTATACAACGGTAAATAATGCACCAATAATGGCCTAGGGCCGATAATGGACATATCACCCTTTAAGATATTAAAAAGTTCCGGTAGTTCATCAAGAGATGTAGAACGTAGTAACTTACCAAACTTCGTCAACCTAACACTGTCAGGTAGTAACTCCCCTTTATCATCTCTTTCATCCGTCATGGTCCTAAACTTATACATCAGAAAAACCTCTTCATTAAGCCCAGGTCTCTTTTGCTTGAATAGAACAGGGCTACCTAATTTCGTTCTCACAAGAATTGCCACTACTAGAAGTATCGGACTAAGAACAATAATAGCAATTAAAGAAAGTATAAAATCCATCGGTCTTTTTACAAATCTTCTATAGATACCACCTTTGGAATTCATCATTATTCTACCCACAACCCTTTAATAGTCTTAACGACTCTTTCTAAGTCCTCATCCGTCATCTTCGTATCAGATGGCAAACATACACCATTCTCAAACAACTTCTCCGATACACTTTCACCAACATAGTCATATTTCTCAAAGAACGGCTGCATATGCATAGGTTTCCATACTGGTCTTGACTCGATGTTTTCAGCTTCCAATGCTTCAAATATATCAATAGGCCTTACTTTACCAGACAATGTTATCGAGCTTAACCAGTAATTTGGTTCATCCCATTCATTGCTAGGCATGAATTCAATACCTTCAAGCCCTCCAAGTTCTCTCTTATAGAACTCAAAAATGTAGTTCTTCTTGGCAACTCTTTGATTTAACACTTTAAGCTGCCCTCTACCAATCCCAGCAACAACATTACTCATCCGATAATTAAATCCTAATTCACTATGTTGATAATGCCTTGCTTTATCTCGGGATTGAGTGGCCCAAAACCTCGCCTTAGCAATTTTTTCTTCATTATTAGAAACAAGCATTCCCCCCCCGGAAGTTGTGATAATCTTGTTTCCATTAAAAGAGAAGATGCCATAGTCACCGAAAGTTCCAGTATGCTTACCTTTATAGTAAGTACCCAAAGACTCAGCAGCATCTTCAATAACCGCTACGTTATGTTTCTTACAGATCTCCATAATTTTGTCCATATCTGCTGACAAACCATATAGATGAACGACCAGTACTGCCTTTACTTCTGGATACTTTTCAAAAGCTTCTTCTAATGCTTTTGGGCTCATATTCCAAGTTTCATAATCACTATCGATAAAAACAGGTATAGCATTTTGATAGATTATTGGATTTGCAGTAGCAGAGAAAGTAAGTGTTGGACAGAAAACAATATCCCCTTCTCCGACTCTTGCTGCTTTAAGAGCTAGATGAATAGCAGCTGTTCCTGAAGACAGTGCTGCAGCAGCTTTAGAGCCAACCTTCTCTGCAAGCTCTCTTTCAAACCCATTTACATTTTCACCAAGGGGTGCAATCCAGTTTGTATCAAAAGCTTCCTTTATATATTGCATTTCATAACCTTCATCACTCATATGTGGTGAAGAGAGGAATATTCTTTCTTTCACTTTTGTCGACTCCATTTTCTAGACTTCCTTCCCTTGTTAAGTTAGTATTTTAGTAGATTAGGACTTAATTAGAGGCTCTTTTCCTCTAACCAACTACTAAACCTCTAAAATTGTTATCTACCTCTGATAGCCACTCTTCCTATTATATATATCATTCAATCAATCTATAAATCTCACTAAAAACACCTCAAACCCTTATCCCGCAAGGTCTCTAGCGTTCTATCTAACTACGATAGTCAGTTCCTCAGATTCATTCAATCACTTTCAATTTTTGACCACAAGGCCAGGTAAATCACCGTTTTTATAATCATCTATTACTTTTTTCTTTCACAGAAAAGGCACACCCTCGTCCACTTCTTCCTCATCCATCTTACCATGAGAATGAACACTACAACGAACCTCACCATCTACAAACGTAATCTCCCCAAGCTCAGGGCAAATTTCATCTTTATAAAGACGTAATTTCTTACTAAAAACAAACATCAGAATACTCTAAGCTCTCAATAACCAAATGCACTTCATAATCCCTCTCCAAATGCTCCCTATTAACCTCACAAACATCAGCATTCGCACCATCTATATACCTTAAGAAACCTGGGACTGCTATCGCAGCTAATATTCCTATTATCACAACGACAGCAAGCACTTCAATTATTGTTAAACCACTATCATTATATGAACGACCCTTTAGCCACATATTATTCCTCCACAACTTTATCATGAATTTCTATGCACTCTAAAGTTGTGTATGAAGTATGTGTGCAAAAGATACCTAATTACAAATCATCATTTTTATAATTTAAATAACCTATTACCGCTAATTAACTCCTCAATAAAAAGTCAAAAAACAATAGGCATCAAACCCACCCTCACACCACACCACCGACAACAAAGTGTCTAAGGCTCAATATGAACCCACAGCATAGCCGAGTGCCTCCATTGATAAAGGTAAGGAGACATCACCAAAGACGATTTAGGATGGAAGGCGTTCTTTGACTTCCACTCTATATTGGCTCTCATGACCTTGAGCCGATGGACTGGACATAGATACTAGTTACAAAAAACTTGAATTTTCTATAAGGTATTACTTCACAACTTCCTCTTTCTCAACAACACTCCTTAAATACTCAACAACATCACTCTTCAAATCTTCTCTTTCTAGCGCAAACTCTACAGTCGCCTTAATAAATCCAAACTTATCCCCAACATCATACCGCTCACCTTCAAACTCACAAGCCATGACATGTTGATACTTATTCAACTCTCTAATCGCATCAGTTAACTGAATTTCCCCACCAGCACCAGGTGTTTGAATTTCTAATATCCGAAAGATTTGAGGTGTTAAGACATAACGACCCATTATCGCATAATTCGAAGGTGCATCATCAACCTTTGGTTTTTCTACTAGGTCATTAACAGCAAACACATTCCCTTCCCCATTACTATTATCAATGGAAGCAATCCCATACTTAGATACATCTTGCTTTGGTACTTGCTGAACACCAATAACCGAAGCCTCTTGCTCCTCATACACATCAATCAACTGCTTCAAACAAGGATTCTCAGGCGAATGCACAATATCATCCCCAAGCAACACCGCAAACGGCTCATCCCCTATAAATCGATTAGCACAAGCAATTGCATCTCCTAAACCTAATGGTTCTTTTTGACGAATATAATGGATATTCGCTAACTTAGAAATACTTTGAATCTCATCAAGTTGATCTAGCTTCCCTTTTTTTGCTAAGGTTTCTTCTAATTCATACGATTTATCAAAGTGATCTTCAATCGCCCGTTTTCCACGACCTGTGACGATGATGATGTCTTCAATCCCAGACTGAACAGCTTCTTCAATGATATATTGGATGGTTGGTTTATCAACTATAGGAAGCATTTCTTTTGGTTGTGCTTTCGTCGCTGGTAAAAAACGAGTCCCTAACCCAGCTGCAGGGATAATAGCTTTTCTAACCTTCTGCAATGTCACTCACCTCTAGTTTTAATTTACACTTTCCATGACTATGTCTTCCTTTTTATTAGCAAGACCTAAAACATATTCTCTTACATACTCGATATCATATTGATCATAATTTTCTATTAATGCACTAACTTTTGAATACTCAAACGCTACAGTCTTCCCAATAAAGATTTTCGGAAACACAGCTTCACTATGAACCTCGTTTTCTCCTAAAAGCTCTTCATACATCTTCTCACCAGGACGAATTCCAGCAAAATTAATTCCGATCTCTTGTTCCGTATAACCTGATAACTTAATGAGATTTTTAGCCAAATCAACAATCTTCACAGGCTCACCCATATCTAAAACAAAGATCTCACCACCGCGAGCAAGTGCGCCAGCCTGCATAACAAGTCTTGATGCTTCAGGGATCGTCATAAAATATCTCGTCATATCAGGATGTGTAACAGTTACAGGACCACCAGCTTGAATCTGTTTTTTAAATAGTGGAATAACACTTCCACGGCTACCCAATACATTTCCAAATCGAACCGCAACAAAGTTCGTTTGACTATGTTTATTGAGCTCTTGGATGACCATCTCAGCAATACGTTTTGTAGAACCCATCACATTTGTTGGGTTTACAGCCTTATCAGTAGATACTAACACAAATGTTTTGACTCCAAATGTATCGGCTGCTTCTGCTACATTTTTTGTTCCAAGCACATTGTTTTTCACGGCTTCCTTCGGGTTGTATTCCATTAATGGAACATGCTTATGAGCCGCAGCGTGATAAATGACATCTGGCTTATGGTCCTCGATAACATCGAAAATTCGATGACGATCTTGGACATCTGCAATCACAGGAATGATTTCAAACTCGGTTTGATATTG
>JAPSLU010000069.1 GCA_031180405.1 Bacillus sp. (in: firmicutes)
AGCCCTTCAACAATGTGGACAAACAGTAAATGTTTTAGAACAAATTTAAAAAGCATTAGCGCATTGGTCAGACATGGCAGGCATAAGACGGTCAGGAATAGAAAAACGCTTTTATCTTCATTCTCTCTACCCCTTATGCCCCAAAGGTCTAGGCGTTGGAGCTAACACATTCTCTCTTTCTTTGTACCAATTACTTTATCATTTGTACACTAAACCAATACAAAATGATGAGGGGATGGAAACCTTGGATGCTGCATTATCTATAGGAGTTAGCATTGCATTAGTAAAAAAAGTGATGGAAACATCACAACAAAGCAACGAACAACTACTAAAAGTATTGGGAGCCACCTCACCCTACCCTTGGGAAAATATAGATTTAAACGGGTGAGTAAAAATGAAAGTCTCAATTAATTCCGAGACTTTCATTTTCATTTTACTTGACACATTGATTTTCTAACGTTGATATATATAAAAGTATAATTAGTCAAAACTAAACCTTTCTTCTTTCCAGGGATCACCATCCATATGATAACCATTCCTTTCCCAAAAACCTGGATGATTATGCTCGGTAAACTGAATGCCCCTTACCCACTTTGCACTTTTCCAAAAATATAAATGAGGAATAACTGCACGAAGTGGATAGCCATGCTCCGGAGACAAAGGTTCGTTGTTATAGGAGTGGGCTAGCAGCGTTGTTTCCTTCATAAAATCTATAATAGAAAGATTCGTTGTCCAACCCTCTTCTGCATGAATAATCACATATTTAGCATGTGATTGAACCTGTATTCCTTCAAGTAAATCCGTCGATCTTATTCCTTGCCAACGAACATCTAACTTAGACCAGCCTGTAACACAATGAATATCGTTTACTAATTCTGATTGTGGATAATCCTCCTTTAGTTCCTTTAATGTAAGAAGCTTTGGATGATCAACTAACCCATAAATTTGCAAGTTCCACTTGTTGATATCGTTATAATATGGGATATTCCCTGTATGTAAAACCGGAAATGTTTTCGTGACATTTTGATTAGGCGGAACCCTTCTAGAAACATTCATTTTTTTTATCTTTCCAAAATACATTGTAAATACCTCCAACACTCAGTTGTTAACCTTACACATAAATAAGTTGACATTTAACTCTTTCAATATTATTCTTTTTTTAAGGATTTATATTAAAGGGGGAATTTTAGATGAAAAGAAAATTATCTACATACGATATTTCATTAGTCGGAATGTTTGCTGCATTAATGGCTATTGGTGCTAATATTACGTCTTGGGCGCCATTTCTTCAAGTAGCAGGTGTTCCATTGTCGATGCAGCCTTTTTTCTGTATTTTAGCAGGTCTTTTGTTAGGAAGTAGACTTGGTGCTTTATCAATGACAATTTATGCATTAGTAGGTATTGCAGGTGCCCCGGTTTTTGCCCAGTTTAGTGGTGGAATAGGTGTGATTTTCGGAAGCACTGGTGGATTTATTTTATCTTATATCGTGGCAGCTTATGCAGCCGGTAAAATCCTAGAAGTGAGTAAAGAAAAGAAGCTTCCTTCCTTCATGTCAGCGTCATTTGTGGGAATTGCTCTAATTTATCTTGTAGGAACAACCTATATGTGGCTAGCGTTGAATGTATGGATTAACGCTCCAATGTCATATGGTACTGCATGGGGTATAATGGCATGGTTTATTGTAAAAGATATAACATTCACTATTCTAGGTGCTCTACTTGCTCCTCGTATTTATTCTGCAGTGACAAAAGCGACAAATAAAAGAATTGCTGCTTAAGTAAAGCGCAAGGCGCCTGGGACTAGGCACAAAACTATGTAAGGATTATATTTTTTACAAAAAGCCTTTGTCTATTATTTTAAGACAAAGGCTTTTTTAGTATTTATATATTCTATTTAATGCTCTCATTATAAGTTTCTAAATACTTTTGTTCCTGCTCAGCAGACATTACTCCGGTTGCTTTTCCGATTGTTCCTCCCTGTAAGCTCCAGATCGAATTATGGTCCTCGTCAGCTTTTGAGAAATCTCCATTTTTCCATCGTTTTAAAATGTCTATGAGTAAATCTTCATTTTCGTATCGGCCGCTTTCTACAACTTGCATAAGAAATTGAATTCGGTCATTCGTCATTTCGTAATGAAGCCATTTTTCATCTGCAATAACCTTCTGATGAGACATTCCATGCATATAATTAAGGACATCTTCTTCAGATAAAATTGGTTTTTCACTCCCGAACGGATTTTCATTAATGCTTACTTCTTCTGATGCAATTTCCGAAAATGTCGTACTTTCTTTTGTATCTGCTTCTACTATTTGGGAGGAAGTTGAAACCGCTTTTTGATTCATCATATCTACTAAAATAAATCCTAAAAATCCAAAACAACCCGCAACAACTATCATACTAGTAACCAGCAGCTTATGTTCTTTTATCCATGACATGGTAAACACCTCCTAATAATAGGATAGTTTCATCATACAATGAAGAAAATAGGATAGACAAGGGAAGACTTTGTCGAAAACAATCAGATTCTTATTTTTTTACTATTTTTTAATCTTATGTGTATAATTGTTACTAGTTTTGGCCATAAAAATAGTAGATTAAAATAAAGAGGTGGAAAAAATGAAAGCATTGGTAGTTAAAAAATATTTTTTAGATATAAAAGATAGAGAAGTACTTGAGAGTGAGTTTCTGGAGCAAAACCCTGATTTAGTAGAGACTGTACTAGAGTGGGATGATGAAGAGCTATTGGAAAAAGTAAATAGAAATAGAAAAAACTTGGTTTTATAGTGGCCAAGTTTTTTCTATTTCTATTATAAAATAAGAGCTGCTATCCATCCAAAGATGATTAGTGGAACATTGTAATGAATAAAGGTTGGGACACATGTATCCCAAATATGATTATGATTGCCATCTGCCGCTAAACCGGAGGTTGGTCCGAGAGTACTGTCTGAAGCAGGAGAACCTGCATCACCAAGCGCTGCCGCTGTTCCAACAATAGCAATTGTTGCCATCGGACTAAAACCTAATTCTAGGCATAACGGAACGAAAATTGTTGTGATAATTGGAATCGTCGAAAATGATGAACCAATTCCCATTGTAATTAGAAGACCTACAATCAACATCAAAATTGCACCAAGTGCCTGATTTCCACCAATCATACCCGCTGCATCTTCTACAAGCTTTTCAACATGTCCAGTTTCCTTTAATACACTTGCAAAACCTGAAGCTGTAATCATAACAAAACCGATAAAAGCCATCATCTTCATTCCGCTCGTCATAACTGCGTCTGCCTCATTACGCTTTAATACCCCGCCAAGGAATAAAATACTCAATCCGGCTAATGCACCAAAAATCATTCCTTCAACACCGAGTTTCTGAGACAAATATAATTGAACAGAAAGAGATACAATAATAGCTAGAATAGCAATAAATATGCTTTTTTTCGTATAAGTATGTGTAATCTGTTGTCCTGAAATTTCACGTGTTTCATACTGTCTCTTTCTACGATATGTAAAGAAAACAGCTACTACAAGTCCAAACACCATTCCAATAGCAGGAATCGTCATTGCTGTTGGAATCGATGATAAAGATACTGTTAAACCACTTTCCTGCATATTGTTTTGCATAATTTCATGAAAAATAGCTCCAAATCCTACTGGTAAAAACATGTATGGAGTAATTAATCCAAACGTAATCACAGCTGCGATTAATCGTCGATCAACCTCTAGCTCATTTAGTACCTTTAATAGAGGTGGAATTAGCACTGGGATAAACGCGATATGAACAGGTACAAGATTTTGAGAGAAAATAGCCATAATTAATATCATAAAAACTATTAGAGTTTTTGATAATGTTTTTCTCCTTGTTTCTCCATCTCGTCCAACTAATTTTATCACGCTGGATACCATTGCATCTGGTAAACCAGTAGTAGTTAATGCAACAGCAAAAGCACCTAACAATGCATAGCTTAACGCTACGGTTGCATTACCACCTAAACCGTTGGTAAACGTCTCAACTGTTGTCGCTAGCCCTAACTCTCCTGTTAATCCACCAATTAAGGCCCCAATAACAAGAGCAAAAACAACATTTATTCTTAATAAGCTTAAAATAAGCATAGCAATAACTGCTATTATAACTGCATTCACCGTTAAAACCCCCAAAAAATCCTTTAGTTTACTAATATGGTAGAGAAATAAAATAACGAAATTTAATTTAACACACTCCTTCGCACCTGTCAAATAGTATTTTAATATATTGTTATTCCAACACAGATGCGCTAGCACCTCGATCAGCCTTGAGCATTAAGAGATGATATAGAAGCAGCGTTCTTTGCCTTCTACTCTATATTAGCTAGAGCCTAGAGAAGCTAAACATCCTTCTTTTTTGCAAAAAGTAAGACTGCTGGAGCTGGATGTCGTGAGCTTATTCAAAATTTCAAGAATTTTATACAATCAAAACCAATAAAAAAAGAGAATGAACAGTATCCATCCTCTCACTCCCTCCTATTTACTATCTTCAAACCTCTCTACAAAAGCTGCTAATGTTCTAGCCATAACACCAGTTGCTCCTGAAGGACCTAATTCACTTTCTTTTGAAGTCGTTGCTGTACCCGCAATATCAAGATGTACCCATGGTGTACTCTCTGCAAATTCTCCAATAAACGCTCCTGCCATAATGGCATGTCCTTCTCGACCTGGTGAATTATTGAGATCAGCCATCTTGCTAAGACGCACACGCTTTTTATCATTTTCAAAAATCGGCAAGCGCCAAATTGGTTCATCACATTCATGTGAAGCTTGAAGAACTTGTTCAAATAATTCTTCATTATTTGTCATCGCACCGGTTGTTTCTGTTCCTAGTGCAATAATAACTCCACCTGTTAATGTAGCTACATCAACTATATAATTAGCTCCATGGAATTTTGCATAAGTTACACCATCAGCAAGAGCTAAGCGGCCTTCTGCATCTGTGTTTAACACTTCAATCGTCTTTCCACTTAATGAAACAATGACATCATCTGGCTTAAATGCTCCGCCGCTAATCATGTTATCTGTTGATGGAATGACGGCAATAACATTTTGTTCAGGCCTTATTTCACCAATGATCTCCATAGCTCCTAGTACGGCAGCGGCCCCACCCATATCTGTTTTCATCCCAACGATGCCGTCCTTAGGTTTAATCGAGTAGCCACCTGTATCATAGGTAATTCCTTTTCCAACGAGACCAATGACATTTGTCCACTCTTCTCTCCCTTGATACTTTAGCACAATCATTTTTGGTGGTTCCTCAGATCCCTTGTTTACTGCAAGTAACGCCCCCATCCCAAGACGCTCCATATCTTCTTTTTCTAAGATTTCATATTCAAATTGATATTTATTTGCAAGCTCAACAGAATACGCTGCTAGTTCTGTTGCAGTCAACAAATTTGGTGGCATATTCGTTAGGGTTCTAGCACTGTTTGTTCCCTTTCCAAATGCATACCCTATCTCAAGGCTAGACTTAATCTCTGATATATCGTCGTTCTCTGTAAGAATATGTACACTTTCTATCTGTTTTTCCGGTTCATTCGATTTTTGTTTATAATCTAAAATTTTATATGTCGATAGTGCAAAAGCTTCCGATAGTGCATGTGCAACTTCATTATGTGTGATATTCTCATTGCAAAATGAATCAATTGCAATTGTAACATGTTGATGTTTTGCTTTCTGAATCGCTTGAAACAATTCTCCGAAGGCTCTCTTCAGACGCTCGAAAGAGAGCATATCCTCTTTTCCTAACCCAACAAAGTATAAACGTTTAACAGATAGTTTTTCTAGGGTATGTAGCTTAGTAATAGCTTTATATTTTGTCTGTAAATCTCCATCTTTCATTAACACTGTTAATTGGCCATTTAATTGTTCATCAATTTTACTTGCTAAACCTGTTAACTTACTTGTTTTTTGGAGAATACCAATAACTAGTGTGTCTTGATAATCTATTTGATTTATTTGGCGATGTACCTTAAACAATATCTTGCACCTCCTAATATATATACATGTCTATTCTAAAGCACTATGACAAAAATGTATAACAGGACAAATTTCTGTGTAAAAACTATTTCTTAAGAGTATCTGATGTTATAGGGTAATATGCTATAATGAAGAAAATCTTTTTATCTATTTACAGTTTAGAGTGATTTTATACGGTGGAATCTAAAGACTATTCCATTATAGACGTTACTTTTATCATCTTGTTTGACTCACAGAATGTTGTTTTTAGATGATATTCTTTGAACAAAAATAAATTGGTTCATAGGAACGTTAATTAATCACTCCAAATACTAATTACATAGAAACAAGTTTATGAGAAAAACTTCTGTTTTAAAAAATAGAACACTTCTTGGAATTATAGACCGAAAGGAGCATACCATTGGAATTATTTTTTAATTTTCCCTTACTGGCTTCACTTGGAGCTATTTTCTTTGCACAATTTGTAAAAGTTCCGATCTATTTCATTGTTTCAAGAAAGTGGGATTGGTCTTTAGTCACGAGTACAGGAGGAATGCCGAGTTCACACTCAGCAGCTGTTACTGCCCTGTCGACAGGAGTGGCGCTTGATCATGGTCTTAGTTCTTCCATCTTTGCCATCTCAGCTGTATTTGCCATCATTACGATGTTTGATGCAACAGGAGTAAGAAGACATGCGGGTGAACAAGCAACAGTGCTAAATCAACTTGTTTTAGATTTCAACAAATTTGTTGAAGAAGCGAAGGTTTGGCCTAAAAAAGCTGAACAAGAAAAACAAAAGAAATTAAAGGAATTACTTGGACATCAACCAATTGAAGTTTTCTTTGGGGGATTAACAGGGATTATTCTTGCACTGATCTTACATTACTTTTTTGTCTTGTAAGGTGATTTATAACTTTTAACATGAACAAAGGTGCAAGAAAATTCTATTCCTACAATATTAAATTAACTAGACCCTACAGGGACTTTTTCACAAAAAGGAAGACCGCCTGGAGCTGGAAGTCGTTCGCTTATTCACAGTTCAAGTTTATTAATTCCTAAGCATCGAAAAGCTAATGGTAAGGAACCATTAGCTTTTTGTTTTACCTTTAATGTACTTTTGCCTAAACACCTGCATCGACTCTTCTTCATTTAATCTATTTAGTTGCTCTTCTGTTAATTTTCCGTCACCCATTTGTACTACATAGACATTCAATCTTTTTTTGCCCCAATTATTATAAACATCTGTGACTGTTTCATAATAGAGGTCTAATTTATTACCTTTAATGGCCCCGCCTTTATCTGCGACAACTCCGTACCCATATCCTGGAATAAAAAGGATTGTCCCTAACGGAAAAACATCCAAGTCAGCAGCAACAGTTGAATATAGATCCCGTTTTACTTTGACACCTGAATATGTGATTCCGTAACTTGGATGATCAGGTTGTTTTCCAGTTGATTCTACTCCTGCTGTATAACCTGTTGCTACAACCTTCTTAGTCGGATATTGGGACCAATCAAACGCTTCTTCTAAAGAAACATTATTATTCATTGCTTCTACATTTGATGATATCTCTGTCTGGATGGGCGATTCACTATTTATTGACTTAAATGTTAGTCCTAAAAAACTATAGGTATCGGTACTCTCACTATTTTCATTATTTGAATAATCAACATCATACCAATTTGACAAATCTTCAGCTTTTACACCAGAAATAACCTCATAAGTGGTTGTTAATGCACCTAAAAATAATAAGGACATAATAAGCCTTCTACATACTCTTTTTATACTGATCATATTTTTCCTATTCACTCCCCTTACAAATCTATTCGTTCCCAACTTGTTGAGGAAATATTCACAGAATAAAAGGCACATACTTCAAACTTTAAAATGAATCCCCTTAATACTTTTGAATTTCTGCACTTTTTAAACGAAAAAAAAGGTCGAACATCATTTTATGATGTTCGACCTTTTTTAATTGGTTTTTAAAACATTTGGTAGCCTCTTTTGCGCAGCATTTTTATTATGACACCTGAAAGAATTGCCCCAAACAGCCCAAAAGATAAAATTAATATATCTGCTAAGGCCAAAGATATAATTTTATTACCTAGAGCAGAAAAAGAGTCACTAGGATTTTGAAAATACTCTATAAATCTCACATTATCTATAATAAAAATACAGACAATCGGATACACAATTGCCATGATCCAAGACATGCGTAAAAGCATATTTAATAAAAATCCAATTCCAAAAAATAATACCAAAAATAATAGCATTGATATTAGTAAAACAGGTAAGCTTAACATGTCTATCACCTCCATTACACCAATTTAAGTGTACTGAACTAAAGATAGACAGTCAATCCTAAGACAGTGAACGTTTTATGACTTCTTACCTGTCCCCTCACAACTACTGCATGTTTCCGATCCACCTAAGATTAATTGAAAATATCCTTTTCCAAAGCAATAAGGGCATTCCTTCGTCTCAGCCTTAATTGTTGTACTCATTTATGTCTCCCCTTTAGGTATTAATGGTGTTGATTTAATATACCAATTATTCAGACAATTATAAAGGGAGAAAATCTAGCCAAAAGTTTTATGTAAGCGTATACAACTACTTTTTTCTGCACTAAGCTTTGCATATCTTATTTTTGAGAATATTACAAAAATAATAAATACGATGTATAACCAAAATAATCTCCCGGGTCAAATTCTTCGTACATATTTAGTTTCGTTTCTGCTTTTCTCTTTGCTAAATCTCTAATTAATAACGAAGCATTGATATCCATGATTAGTTCACACGGGTGCATAAAGCACGCATCTTCTAGCTCTTTCTCTTGGATGTAAATATCTGTTGTTTCAGCCGTTAATGAGAAAATAATCATGTTATCACTGATGACAGTATCAATTACACCAGACCGAATTCCTATAACACCATTTATGTTTGCGATGACACCAGTTTCTTCTTTAATTTCTCGTAACACTGCTTCATTAATCGTTTCTCCTTGATTGACAAAACCAGCTGGGAAAGACCATTTCCCTTTTAATCCACCATATGTTTTCTTTACAACAAGCCATTCGCCTTTTTCATTTTCAACAATTCCTGAAACAGCAAGCCACACATTTCCCCTTTTAGACTTGTTCATATAACCATACCTCCCTTTTCTCTATTTTATGAAGCAACAAAGAAAAGCGCAAGCGACCTTTTAGCCAACGTATGAACTTGATTACTCCGTATAAGGTGTGGGAAACAACAAGGGCATGTGCGAATTGATGTTGCATAACGTTTGGGAGAATGGTGAAGTTGGAGTAAACATCAAAAACCTTGTATAACATTTCTATTTATTTAAAAATGAAAAAGGACAAGGGCATAAGCCCTTGTCCCACAAGATCGTATTATAAAATGTTAAATTTCCCTTTTTTAAGTACTAACGAAGGGCCACCAACCATGTATAATGCACGGTTATCGATCATTTTTTTCATAATTGATGCTTTTGTACCAACAAGCTTTTTACCGAATACCACACCAACTGCATCATGCTCACCTAGTGAAGCTACAGAACCTTTGATGTCTGGTGTAAATGTACCCATTTCTCCACGGCCGCGGATAGCAACAGCTATATTTTTAGCACATGTTTCACCTTGTTGCATAGCAATTTGAGCTGTTGGAGGGTATGGACGGTTGATTTCTTCGTTGATAATTAATGCACAATCTCCAATAATATATACATCCTCATGACCTGGAGCACGTAAATAACTATCAACTTTTACACGGCCACGCATATTTTCAAATCCTGCTTCTTCCACAACACTGTTACCACGAACACCTGCAGCCCAAACGACAGTACCAGCTTTAATTGTTTCAAGCTCTTCACCTTTGGCAACAATGATACCATCTTCGATACATTCTTTAATAGCTGTACCGATCATGAATTCTACACCTTTCTTTTGAAGGTGATTTACAGCATAGTCAACCAATTCAGGATCAAATCCTGGAAGAGCAGTTGGAGCTGCTTCTACACAGATGATACGTACTTTGTTGAAATCTACGTCATACTCTTTGCATAGCTCAGGAATTTTATTTCCAAGTTCACCTAAGAATTCAATTCCAGTGAATCCTGCTCCACCTACAACAATCGTTAAACGCTCATCTTTTTTCTCTGCTTCCATATTGTAAGTAGCAAATTGGTATTCAATATGCTCACGTAATTGTCTAGCAGAATCAATGCTTGTAATACCAAATGCATATTCTTTTAACCCTTTGATACCAAATGTTTCAGGGTGTGCACCTAAAGAAATAACTAGATAATCGTACTCCACTTCACCGTTTTCTAATACAACTTTTTTTGCTTCTTTATCAATTGAAACAACTGTGTCTTTTACAAAGTTAACACGGTTGCTGTCAATGATATCTTTAATTTGATAGCGAGCACGGTCGTGATGTAACGTACCTGCAGAAGCTTCGTGTAACCATGTAGTCTCATAATGATAATCATTTTTATTCACTAATGTGATTTCAGCTTCGTCAACACTTATTTGCTTTTGTAAACGTGTTACTGTAATTAATCCACCATAACCTGCACCTAAAACAACGATTCTTGGCTTTCTCACCGATACATCCACCTTTTCCTTTTTAATTGTTGTAGAATCGAATCTTGATATTACTATAATCCACCGAAACACAACATTTTATTTTATTGTAAGAGACAAAAGTTTGTGAAATCATTCACTTACCAAAACACAAGTTGGTTATTTTCTCTTAAAAATACATATAAATATATATAATTACACCTATATTTCATATTATCTATACTATGGTATTTTTTCAAGTAGTTTTTTCTTACAAAGTAGTATATTTTTTTCTGAAAATACTTTATAATTTAGAATATTTCGCCTATTTTTAGTAAAAACAAAGGTTCTTTAGATAAAACAGATTACTCATATGCTAGGTTCCTGTGGGAGTAGCGTTTAAATAACCAAAACAAAAGAATATTAATGATTAAAGATATAGCACATGAAATAAAGGACGCTGTTGTGATAAGATTTTGACATAGCGTTAGAAAAGGAGGATGTCACGTGAAAGAAGATACAAAAGTTTATGATATAACTATTATTGGTGGAGGACCTGTTGGATTGTTTACTGCGTTTTACGGTGGTATGCGACAAGCCAGTGTAAAAATAATTGAAAGTCTTCCACAATTGGGCGGACAGCTTTCCACATTATATCCGGAAAAATACATATATGATGTTGCCGGCTTTCCAAAGGTGAGAGCTCAGGTGCTTGTAGACAATTTAAAAGAGCAAATGGGACAGTTTTCACCTACAGTAGTCTTAGAGCAGGCAGTAGAGCAGCTTAATAAACAAGCAGACGGCGTGTTTAAACTGACGACAAACAGTGAGATTCATTATTCGAAGACCATCATAATCACAGCTGGAAACGGTGCTTTTCAACCTCGAAAGCTAGAGCTTGAGGATGCTGTGAAATATGAAGGACAAAATTTGCATTATTTTGTTGATGATTTAAATAAATTTACTGATCGAAATGTAGCCATTCTTGGTGGTGGTGACTCCGCTGTTGACTGGGCGCTCATGCTAGAACCTATTGCTAAAAATGTAAAATTAATTCATAGACGTGATAAGTTCAGAGCCCATGAACATAGTGTTGAGCTTCTAAAGAAATCGAAAGTTGATATTCTTACTCCATTTGTACCGTCTGAGGTAATCGGTGATACTGCCATTACTCAACTTGTATTAGAAGAGGTTAAAGGTGATCGAAAAGAAATAGTTGAAATTGACGACCTTATCGTTAATTACGGTTTCGTTTCTTCACTTGGTCCAATTAAAAACTGGGGATTAACAATCGAAAAAAATTCAATTGTTGTTAATTCTAAAATGGAAACTAATATCGAAGGAATTTACGCGGCTGGTGACATTTGCACATATGATGGAAAAGTAAAGTTAATTGCAAGCGGTTTTGGTGAAGCCCCAACTGCTGTAAATAACGCAAAAGCATTTATGGATCCAAAAGCCCGCGTTCAACCGTTGCATAGTACGAGTCTATTTAATTAAGAGAAGAAGCGCAAGCAACTAGATCAGCTTCGGACAATAAGACGCAATTGAATAGAAGATGGTTCTTTGTCTTCAATTCAATTGTGGCTAGACCCTAGAGGAGCTATTCATCTTACTTTTTCTGCAAGGCTATTTTCGTAAACTTTGTTGTTATTAATAACATGAAGGAAACAGCACTATATATAGTCTAGTGGCATCTTTTCTTCTTAGTATCGTACCTTTTATATGATAAAAAGACAGTATTAACATATTATTAGGTCAAATAACAACAATCTTTCAGAAAAGAGCCTTTAAGTAAGACTGCTGAGCCGGATGTCGTGCGTTTATCCATTTCATGATTATATAAATTCCTAAGCAAAAAAACGACTACTGATATAAAATCAGCTAGTCGTTTTTTTGTCTAGCACTCTTCTGGAGTACCTGTATTTTGTGCCGTTCTAAACGATGATCCACACCCGCAGCTAGCAATGGCATTAGGATTATCAATTGTGAAGCCGCCACCCATCATTGATTGCTTAAAGTCAATGATTGTACCATTTAATATAGGCGCATCTTCCCTTTTAATAAGAATCGTCATTCCATGCTGTTCAAGAATTTGATCTTCTTCATTTATTTCATGCTCAAACCCCATACCATAGGACAGGCCACTACATCCCCCACCCTTTACACCAACACGAAGATAAGCATTCTCTTCTTCATGCTCTTTCATCATATCTTTTATTTGATAAGCAGCTGCTTCTGTGATTTTAACAATTTCACTCATTTGTATACCTCCTTGCTCATTATGAAAGGATCTATTGTTAGTATACATCTAATAGATCCACTCACTCAAATAATTAACTTTATTTTAGAACCATTCTTTTTATTTTACGTAATATGTTCCTGTACAAACAACTTCAGCCGGACCAGTCATAAGGACATTTCCTGTTTTTGTCCAATTGATGAGAAGATCTCCTCCAGCCAAATGAACAGTTGTTTCTTCTCCTTGAACAGTATGGCTGTTCAAGACAGATGAAACCACGGCTGCACATGCTCCCGTTCCACAAGCTTGGGTAACACCAGAACCTCTTTCCCATACTCTAAAGTGTAGCTCATTTTTGGAAACTACTTCTACAAATTCTACATTTACACCTTCTGGAAAACGTGGATCTTTTTCAACAATAGGACCTAATGTTGTTACAGGAGCTTGATTGATATCATCTACATAGAAAATAAGATGTGGGTTTCCCATTGAAACAGCTGTCGCATGATATTCTTGGCCGGCGAACTGCATTGATTCATTAATAGTTTTTTCCTGTCTATTCCCTTCCATTGGAAGATCAGCCTTTAATAATCGTGGTTCTCCCATATCTACTGTAACTAACTCTACTATATCGTTATTAAGATGAACTTTTGCCTCAACAAGTCCTGATAGAGTTTCAATTTTAAAAGATTCTTTTGTCACTATTTTATGCTCAAATGCATATTTGGCAACACATCTTAACCCATTGCCACAGTTTTTTCCTTCTGAGCCATCGTTATTAAAGATTCGCATTTTAACTTCTGCTTCATCTGACGGGCAAATTAGGATTAACCCATCGGAACCGATTCCCGTGTACATGCTTGATACTTGTCTTGCGATCTCTGGCAACATCGCCTCCTCGATCTGTTCTTCAAAAAGATTTACGTATATATAGCTATTACCAAGACCGTGCATTTTTGTAAATTGAAAACTAGTCATCATACGCCTCCATAAACCTGTATTTTTATTAGTATAAAATGTTGGAAAAATGAAAACAATAAAAATATCCCCCGTTTGGTAAGTAAATGCTTCCTGTAAAAGTGCAGGGAGCTTTTCTAATGTTTAAAACCTTCTGTATCCAACTCCGATCAACAGAGTTCAAGTAATTTCTAATCCATTTAATCAATCACCTCTTCCAGAAAAGGACATTTTACCTATAAACCACCAATAAATTAGTTCGTTCTACACATTAATCTGGTATAATTAGGACATATATATTTGATTAGGAGTGATTCCTATTTCTAAAGAACTAGATTATTTGTATGATCGGAAAGTTGAGTGTAGTATTTGTACCAATACCTATGTAACAAAAAAGATCCGCTCCAGATATATTCGAGTTGATCGAAACGATACAGACTTTTGTTCATTTTACACTTCAACACAACTAAACCCACTTTTATATTATGTTTCTGTTTGTCCTAGCTGTGGTTTTTCTTCTTCAGAAGAATGTACAACGTATTTCCCTCCAAAGTCAAAGGAACTTATTCAACAGAAAATTTGTAATAATTGGCATGGGCTAGATTATGGACAAGAACGTTCGTTAGATTTGGCCATTAACTCTTACAAATTAGCGATTTATTGTTCGATGTTAAAAAAAGAAAGACATATTTCTTTTGCCGGACTTTATTTACGATTAGCTTGGTTATATAGAACAGAAAAAATTAACCCTCAGGAAGAGCATCGTTTCTTAAGATTAGCCCTTGATGAGTATGTTCTATCCTACTCAGTTGATGATTACACAGATACGGCTTTTTCTGAAACCAAACTCCTCTATCTTATTGGAGATTTAAGCCGCCGACTAGGTCTGGAAGGACAAGCAATTCGATATTTTTCAAGGGTCATTGAAAAGCAAAAGGAAACCACCGAAAAAGAAATTGTCCAGATGGCAAAAGACCGTTGGAGTGAAATGCGGGAAGAAAAAAAATTAGGATAGAAAAGTCACAGCAGTGGCTTTTTTAAATTGGCTCTTTTCTGAAAGATTGTTGCTATTTGGCCTAATGATGCCACAAGACTTTAACAAGAAAGTTTACGAAAATAACCCTGTAAAAGGCGCATTACAAAGTAATGAACACCTATTACAAAAAAGCTATTAGAACATTGGGTTCTCCTCAAGAAATGAGTAAATATTTTCAACTAATTTATCTGGGGTATCAGCCAAGACAATTTCACCATTTACTAATGCATATAATGAATGTCCACATTTACCACAATAACTTAAGCAGCCATACTCTATGATATCTAAATTCGGGTCCTTTTCTAGCTGCTCAAGTGCAGCCTGAGCCCCGTTAGCTAAATTACTAATACAAAATTCTATAATTGGCTTCATTTATAACACCTCTCTAATGCTCAATAGTAATATATACGTCAAACTTTATTATACTCTATGTCCCCTACCATACTCGACTAATTAATCCTAGAAACTTTTTTCCAACAAAAAAATGAAATAGGATTGTAAACAATATCTAAATAATTCATAATTGTGATGTACTGTATTTTACAATAGTCCACCATTTGGTAAAAAGAAAACGTTTTTCTAAGATATTAACGTTTAAAAGAACTGATTTCGTTATACTTTTTAGTCGTTTTTCATTATTCTAATAACATTTGTCATCTTTTACTTTTATCATTCATTTTGAAATGGGTAAATGAATACAACTTATTGTGTGTATCCTTAAATTTTATTTAGTGATTTATTGAGCTTATAAAAAAGTGAGGAAAAAGGAGTATCAAAAATGAAGAACCTAGTAATCCTTGGTGGTGGTTATGGTGGAATGCGAATTTTGCTTCGCTTGCTTCCAAATCAGTTACCTGACGATGTTCAAATTACACTCATTGATAAAAATCCTTATCATTGCTTAAAAACAGAGTATTATGCACTTGCTGCAGGTACAATTTCCGATCATCATATTCGTGTTTCATTTCCTGAGCACCCTCGACTTCAAACTGTTTTTGGCACTGTTAAAAAGATTGACCCCGAAAATAAAGAAGTCATGTTAAATGATGATACTACAGTTTCATATGATGATCTTATTATCGGCTTAGGTTGTGAGGATAAGTATCATAATGTGCCTGGTGCTGATCAATTTACATACAGCATCCAATCTATCGACCAATCACGTGAAACCTATCAAAAATTAAATAACTTACAAGCTGATGCTACAGTTGCCATTGTTGGAGCTGGGTTAAGTGGTGTTGAACTTGCTAGTGAGCTACGAGAAAGCCGTAAGGACCTGAGTATAAAACTTTTTGATCGTAGCAAGCATATTCTCTCCAGCTTTCCAGAACGTTTGAGCAGCTATGTTGAAAAGTGGTTTACCGAACATGGTGTTGAAATTATAAGTGAATCAAATATTACAAAAGTAGAACCAAACATTGTTTATAACCATGATCAACCTTATGAATGTGACGCGATTGTTTGGACAGCAGGCATTCAACCAAACAAAGTGGTTCGAGATCTTGATGTTCAAAAGGATAACCAAGGAAGAGTAGTTTTAACAACTCAGCATTTTATCCAAGAATTTGAGGATATTTTTGTGGTGGGTGACTGTGCAAGTCTACCACATGCTCCTAGTGCTCAGTTAGCTGAAGCACAGGCAGAGCAGATTGTTCAAGTTTTACTTAGAAAATGGAATAATGAGCCTTTACCAGAGTCATTCCCACCTTTTAAATTAAAAGGTGTACTAGGATCATTAGGGAAGAAGCAAGGATTTGGACTTGTCAATGACAGACCATTAATGGGCCGTGTTCCTAGATTATTAAAATCTGGTGTACTTTGGATGTACAAATATCATAATGGCTAATTATACAAAAACACACTCGTTTTAGTTCGAGTGTGTTTTGTATACATCATGTAAGCTGACTAACATACCCATGTAATTCCATTTGTTCATAAATTTTCTTCAATCGGGGGCTTCCTTCACCAACGACAACACCATCAATCACAACAAGGGGATAAAAGTATTCATCATCTAAGATTTTTTGCACAAATTTCTGTTTTTCCTCATCTTTCTGAGGCTCATCTATATCGATATACGTTATGAGAAATGGCTGGTTTTCATACTTTCTTTTTAAAGCTGCATCAAGCCATTCATATGTTTCCTTTGCTGATGGTAAATTAACACAGCTCGGACAAAGTACTTCTGCACCATATACACTAATCTCCACTTTTTTCACCAAAACCACCCTCAGTTCATTTTCTTCATTGTATGCCAGTTCACAAAATTTTTCCATCTTAAAAACATTCACTTTATCTGGGTATACTTACTAACGTAACCAGGTGTGTTTCTCTTACCTTTGCATTGCAAATATGATAAAATGTATTCAACTGAGTTAAAAAAATAAAATCATACAATTAGATTTTTCTCGCCATTTCAAATATAATATGTAATAAGGAAAGGAGTCGATTATAATGACAACTGAAACTGCTATGTTAGAACAAGTTCAAGAGGTACTAGATAAATTACGTCCATTCTTACTTCGTGACGGAGGAGATTGTGAACTTGTAGATGTAGAAGATGGTATTGTAAAACTTCGCCTTTTAGGTGCTTGCGGGAGCTGCCCAAGCTCAACAATCACTTTAAAAGCTGGTATAGAACGTGCATTATTAGAAGAAGTACCAGGAGTTGTAGAAGTAGAACAAGTGTTTTAATTTAAAAAGCTCGGTATGCCATATATTATGGTGTACTGAGCTTTTTTATTGTTCCTTTGATGCAATTATAAAGAGAGGTTGTTTATCTTCATCTTGCTTTGGTGAAGGACTTTTCTTTCCCATTCTGACTCAGTTCCGTCCTTCATCCTTGCCATGAAGGACCTTTCTTTACCATTCTGACTCAGTTACGTCCTTCATCCTTGCTATGAAGGACTTTTCTTTTCCATTCTTCCTTAGTTAGGTCCTTCATCCTTGCCATGAAGGACTTTTCTTTTCCATTCTTCCTCAGTTACGTCCTTCATCCTTGCCATGAAGGACTTTTCTCTCCCATTCTTCCTCAGTTACGTCCTTCATCCTTGCCATGAAGGACTTTTCTCTCCCATTTTGACTCAGTTCCGTCCTTCATCCTTGCTATGAAGGACTTTTCTTTTCCATTTTGACTCAGTTACGTCCTTCATCCTTGCCATGAAGGACTTTTCTTTCCCATTCTTCCTTTGTTACGTCCTTCATCCTTACCATGAAGGAGGATTTTCGGTAGAGAACTCGTCTGATAACAA
>JAPSLU010000070.1 GCA_031180405.1 Bacillus sp. (in: firmicutes)
ATAAAGAGGCAGAAACTGCTCCTCCAATTGAATTCGCTACTGAAATATTAGCGCTCAAAGGGTTACCTAAGTGAAAAATTGGGGAAGTTTAAAGGCAATTTATTTTGGATATGGAGAAATTCACAAAAGGGTTATAGATAAAAAACACTGATTTTAGTCAGGTTTAAACAATTAAGTCAGGTGTTTCACCTGACTTTTTACTTCCCTATAGCATCAGTATTTAAGGCCATAATTTCTATTTCAGACTTTGGATAAGTTTAAGTCCTTTTAAATGCAAAGTTTTAAACCTTACTTAAAAAAATATGTTTCCCAATTTGTTTTATTTACGGTCTTCCCCATATCAAGCTACTTATTGCTGTATTTGGATTGAAATAATAAACCGCATTTTCGGTTGGATCCCAGCCGTTAATGGCATCTAAAACGGCTTTTTTAGACGTTTCGTTTGGTGTAAGCCAAATTTGCCATCGGAGACAACAGTAAAAGCCCTCGGTTCAAAAATCACCCCTGATACGGTATCAGGAAATGTTGCGCTGTTTACCATATTGGATGCTAATATAATGACAAAAAGTCTAAGGCGTATAAGGGATGAACATGCTATGCAATTAAGAAAATGTGTTGTTCCACGTTGTTCCAAAAATTGTCATAAGCTTAATTGGAGGGGAATAACATGAAGAGAAAGTGAATAAGGGAGGGACTATATGACTACATATTATAAAGCAAGTAAAAGTCGGTCACAGAATCGAAAAAGCTGGTGTATGATGTTTCGACATCCTTTAAGGAAGGATGCGAAAGGAAAAAGTGGATTGAAAATTAGAAGAGGACTAGGTACAGAAAATGAATCTGAAGCTGAACTGTTGGTACAGCAGATGAATTTATTGCTAAAGGATGAGTTCTATTGGACATTAAGCTCTAGACAAAGGGCGCTTTTAGAGTTTGATGAGCGTGTAGTTAATGCATTTTATGAAAATCTTGAACCTAAAAAGAATCCTGATCCATGGGAAATAAGAGAAGAATTGCTTCCTCTACCAACATTAAAGGAAGGATATAAAAAAGTACAGATTGTTGGAACGACAGGTGCTGGTAAAACAACTTTACTTCGTCAGTTTATTGGTACAGATCCAGAAAAGGAACGTTTTCCATCCACCTCAACAGCTAAAACGACAATATGTGATATGGAGATTATCCCTTGTGATCAAGATCAGTATGAAGCAGTTGTCACTTTCTTTTCATATGAAAAGGTTAGGATGTATGTAGAAGAATGTGTGTTTAACGCTGGAAAATCATTTGTAAAGGATGAGCCAGAGCAAACTGTAATTCGTCATTTATTAGAACATACCGAACAACGATTTAGACTAAACTATCTCCTTGGAAACTTGACCCCTAAAAAACGAAGTACACTTTTTAATAAACCTTCTAATCCTACCAAGGCTCATGAAATATCCAATTTATCTGTTACGATAGACGAACGAAAACAAATGGAAGACACGCTAAAAAATATACTTGAACTAGTTACGAAAAGTGCTGAAAAAGCATGGCTTAAAACAGAGCAATCCATAATTACAACAATTCCACAAGATGATAATGAAGAAAATGCAGAGTCTTTTGAATCACTCTTTGAAGAAGTATGGAAGGAGGACGCATCCTTTTCAACTACAGTAGAACAGATCATGGAAGAAATAGAAAATCGATTTTCTTTTGTAAGTGGTGGAAAATGGACATATAATTCCCAGGAGTGGGCAGTATCCTGGCATTTTAGTACATCTAATCGAAGAGAATTCCTAGAGGCAATTAAGCCAATGACAAGCAACTATGCAAATTTTTTTGGTAAATTAATTACTCCGCTTGTTCAAGGAATACGAATAGTAGGGCCTTTTCAGCCAACTTGGCACAATGAAGAGATACCAAAGTTAATTTTTATGGATGGGGAGGGAATTGGTCACAAGGCAGGTAGTAGCATATCTACATCACTAAGTAAAAAACTTGACGATGTTGATGCCATTTTACTTGTAGATAATGCACAGTCTCCTATGCTTACTGAACCTATAAACGTCTTAAAACATATTGTGACTAGCGGTAATACATCTAAGCTTTTTATATGCTTCACACATTTTGATGAAGTGAAGGGAGACAATTTACCTGATATTAGTGATAAAGAAAATCATGTACTTGGGTCACTTGAAAATGCTCTCTATGAAATTGGTAAAAAACTAGGTTCGAATGCAGAGAGACACTTAATGAAGCAAATCCAAAATGACACTTTTTTCTTTGTCGGAGGAATTCAACATACACTGACAGAAGAGGATGAATATACATCTAGTCAACTTTCAAATTTAGTAGACGCACTAGAGAGCATAAATGATGAAGTTGAACCCAGTGAAACCTTTCCCATTTACAACGGAACAACTGTAGCATTAGCTATTCACAAAGCTGCAGAAGAATATTATGAGCTATGGAATGGAGTCCTAAATTTATCTTATGATAAAACATATAAACAACATTGGAGACGTATACAGGCATTGAGTCGAAGGTTTGCTGAGTTAGGTGAAGATGAGTATGATGGGCTAAAGCCTCTTGCTGATATGATCATGATGGTCAGGGATCACATTTTTATTTCAATTTTAGATTGTCCATTAGAGTGGACTGTTGAACATGCATCAGATGAATTAAAACAAACTGTAAAGGATACGGTTGCTATGGAATTCAACAAAAACCTGCAAAGCTTTTTGGCCCATACTATATGGGATAACCAAATGTCACAATGGTCTCAAGCGTATAATCGAAGTGGTCAGGGCTCAACGAAAATTAGAGCAAAGGATATGCAATTGATATTCAAGTCAGCACTACCTGAACCACACGAATTTCAAATACAGAAGACGATGGTACACTCTATCTATGAAATTCTGAAACAATCGGTTGAAAATTGTGGTGGGAAAATAGTTGTATAATAACTTTTATTATTGGCTATAAAAAAGCATAGGATTAGAATACCTTGAATGTACAGAAACCAACTCATCAAACATGTCCATTATGCGGAACAAGCACAGCAACGAAAGAAAATCTTATAGAGTTTATAAAAGGAACATTAAAAACTAAAAGTGAATATAACACATCATCTCTATTAAAAAGAAAAAAATGATAGAAGAAAAAATTCAAGAATTGATGTTGAAAAAATAACTAAATAAAAAACAAAAGTTGTGCGAACTTATTTGTAACGCACAACTTTTTCATATCAGGTTATTAATCTTTTTTATTGAACCATTTATTGAATACAATCCTGAATTTCCTACTACCAATAGATTTATTTATATATAATCTTATCAATAAAAATAAATCACTGGATAAAATGAATGGATTGAAATAACAATTATACAGATAGAAAGTCATGGTATAATTTAACTAATAAGTAAATTTAATAATAAGTAAATTTAAGATTTAGGTGTATGATTATTCTAATGAAATAATCTCTTACATTAAGTGGAGATAAGTGTAAAAAATGTAATTTTAAGGTGAGGGATATGGAACATTTAAAAGTAGAGAAAATATTTATACACAAAAATATGATTAAGAAGATGAAGCGTGATCAATATTTAAAGGAACAATTAATTCAATTTCACCATACTTTTCGAGATTGGTTATTAGAAGGAACATCATATTTAGAACAATTAGAAAATGGTGTTTATGCAAATAAATTACTATATCATAAACTAATTGTATTTGACCGTCCAAATGATCTGGAAAGTGTTGTGTTTTGGGATTTTTTAACGAATGATCATTCCTTTGAAACAAACGATTCAATTGATGATGGACTTCATCAGCGTGATACATTCGATATTATTGAAGGAAATCAATTTATTTTCTTTACGATTACTGATCAATCTTTTGAACAAAAAGTAGAAGAATTATGTCAATCTAATCAGCTCGAACTACAATTTGTGTTGGATTCAGAACAAAATGCTGCACTTAGTTCGTATTATGATGATATGAAAAATCTTGCTATTACAGGAGCTGCTGGTGCTGGAAAGACATTAATGCTTAATCGCATTGCCCATACAGCATTAGAAAATGACATGTCATTTTTATATGTTACATTTTCGAATACGCTAAAAGAACGCTTTAATCATTTTTTGAAGGAGGACATGGAAAAAGTAGGAACTCCTTCATTTATTACCACCTATGAAGATTTAATTCGCAAATATATTGCACCTCAATTTAACATTGAAGCAAAGAATTATATGCGATTTAACGACTGTCAATCCTTTTTAGAATATTCATGGCAGAAAATACAGAAAGACTCAAAAATTCATACCAAACTGTCTAAAAAAGATGTATGTCGAATTTTAATGACATTACCAACAAATAATGTGGGTGAATACAATGAAACAAAAGGCAAAACATTACCAAGTATTATTCAGACAAAATTAAAGAAATTAAAATCAACAGAATCCTGGGCTTTGCATGATGAAGATTGTGAATTTATTAAGGTGGCTGCAACACAATATTCACATTATGCAAAAAAACAACATAAGAAGCATTGGAGTGATTTACTACATGAAATAGATTCGAAACTTGAATCAAATAAAACGTATATCAATTATCCTTATGTATTAATTGATGAAATGCAAGATTTAGGACAATTCGAATTCATGTTACTTATAAGATTATTGGATCATTCAAGAGATTTAAAATTGATCGCCACTTATGATTCAAATCAACGAATTTCATTTGAAGGTAGTACCGATCGGAACTTTGAAAATCGTTTGTCACTTTTTGAACATAAAATCTATTTACCTCATAGTTATCGAAATGCAGCAAATATTTATAAATTAGCGGAAAAATTTAAAAAATCAGATAAAGAAACTTCAAATGCACAACAATCATTAAAAACAAATATTAATTTGAATAAAGTAAAGTTTTTATTATCTCAAGATACTGATGAATTGATTAATCAAGTAACATCACGCTTTATTCCAGAAGAGAATTTAAATATTGGTGTTTTAGCTTTTGGACAAACCTATGAGAAATATTACCATAGCTTTTTACATGAAGATGGGAGAAAGAAATTTATTGGAATCGAGTACTATAACGAGGAGCAGATTAAAGGCCTAGAGTTCACAAACTTAATTATTATTGATTTTCTTGCACTTTATCGCGTCTCTCAAAATATTTCTCCTATTGAAATGAGGAAATGGTATGTCGCCATTACACGCGCTTGTGACAATTTGCTTATTCATATTCAAGATAAAAATGAACTAACCGTATTAAATAACAAAAACATATCATTGTTTGAAGAAGATTATAGTCAACATTTTTTTGACGTGGATGAAGCGATTGAACAATTCAATGATGATATTTTAGTTTCACTAGGTGATGAGCAAAAAACTCTGCTCGCCCAAGAAGCACAACAATTACTATACATGTATCGAGAGAAAAAAGAGTATGACTATTTGGAAGACGCGGTCGACATTTTTTATAAAATAGGAATGTTGGAATCATTGCGTAATTTACTTGAAATCGTATTTTCTGAGCAAGGTGTTGACCGGAAATCCATTGCTTATGAACTTGTGAAAGTATGTATTGAACTGAATGATGAAACACTAATAAGAAAATACATGCCATTTGTTCATATAAATCAATATTATAAAATTGAAGAAAAAGTAAAAAAGGAAAAACAAACTCTCCACCCATTTGTTCAAGAGTTATTTAGTGAAAAACCAAAATCTCGGAAAACCATATTAAATGAAGTTCGTCAAAAAACAATACCTCTTAAAGAAAACGGAGATTATGATCAATATATAAGGGTCTGTTCGGAACACGAACTGTATGGCGATATTATCAATCTCTATAAGCTGAAGCCAAATCAGCAATTGAGTAAAGAATCCTACAAAAGAATTGGACGTGCCTATCAAAAAGAAGGTAAAGATAAGGACGCTATTGCCTTTTATATAGATCATCAAATGTATGTGGAAGCGATGAGTTTCTATGAAGGTAATGGAAACTATAAAGAAGCTTTTATTAAATGTATAGAGATTTTACAAAAAAGTCCTTCGCCGGCGCTTGAAGAAAAAGCGTACCAACTAGCTATGAAATTGTATGAAGAGCAATATTTCAAACAACTTTTGGATACCAGTAATAATGAGGGTTCTTCTACAATTATTCGGGTACTTTATGAACTATTTAAAATAACGAAAAATCAAAAATACTTTCAACAAGGGCTTGAGACTGCCTATCAACAACAGGAATATGTAGCTATCATCCGTTTTTATGATAAAGAGAAGGATATAAAAGATAATAAGCAATATCAAACCTATCTTATTGAAGCCTTTGAATCAGTGCAAAGATATGAAGAACTGGCTACTTTATATAACGATTTAGAAGATTATGCGTCTGCCTATACTGCTTTTCATCAAGCCTATGAATTTAAACCAAGTGAAAATTTGATCGTGGAATTAAACATGATGACGACAGACTTCATTGATGGAAACTTTTCATTTAATGTCAAACAGCTGTTAGAAAAACACTTCCAACAAATGATGGCAATTTGCGAAAAACAAAATCCATCGTTAGGTGTAAAACTATTAATTAAACTAGAGAAAATTGAAGAAGCAGTGAAATTTGCTAATCGATTTGAATTATTTAATGAAGTCATTCAATTAGCTCAAGACTACACTGTAATCCGTTCTAGCTGCTCTGTAGATGTGGCAAAAGCCTATGAAAACATTGGGGAATTTGAGGAAAGTGCAGTTGTTCATAAGGAGGTAGGCCGCTTTGCATCAGCAGCGATGATGTTAGTAAAAGCAAAAAAACCTTTAAATGAATTACTAAAACCACTTTTGTATCCTGTTGTTGAACAAGTTCGTCAACAGCCAACTTTATTAAATGAAAAAGTAAATGATTTTATTATTAGTACGTTTACGGCTGACTTTAAATCACTAAAAATCCAAGAAGAGTATCATGTGAAAACAGGTCAAGGGTGGTTAAATACGTGGATAGAAAAACTGATATCTACTTCCGAAACTGGAGAAGAAGCTTTTTATTATCAATATCTTTCACAAAACAAAACTCATGTTCAACAAGTGCTAAAAACTTTATTTTTAAGAGAATCCTATGATGAGCTAATTCAGTTTTATACTCTACGAGAAAAAGAGATTACAACAATTGATGAATTAGGATTTGTCATTCAAAGTTATGAAGTGATAAAGCTTCAGTCAAAAGCACATTATGACGTTCATTTTAAACGGATTACGACGATTTCTAAAAGAGTACAGATCTATAAGGAAGAGGAAAACGCTCTATTACTTGATGCACTTAGTCAAAGTGTACGGTATATTATCTCAAGTGAATATTTTTCAGAATTAGTACATATAAAACAATTATTTAGAATATTGAAACCAATTGATTTCTTCCTTTCTGAAGAAGTGAAAGAGATTTTAATTGAAATTGCCCTAATCAATCAAGTGAGTTTGCTTCATAAAAAGGAAACTGCCTATCCATTAATGGAATTTGTAGAACGACTAATCAATGACGTTGAATTCAAAGGATTCGTTAAATTCCTTAATAAAGTAGAAATTGATCCTCAAAAGAAAAAATATTACGACTTGTATCTCTTTTTACAATTTAAAATTCATACTTACCTTTATCAAGCTTGCTTTGCTCAATTTGTTGAAAGTAAAATGCAACAAATTGAATTGGCAAAGCATGAAAAGCATTTCAACGAGTTTCATATTGAAGAAAAGAGACTGAAAGAATTCTCTTTTGCTTTTCAATTAATCATAGAATCAATTGAAAAGATGATGAAAGAAAATAATTTGGATGATTTATTCGAATTAGAACTTGAAGTGGAAGAAGGACGTAAGTCACCCGTTACATATCAATATGAAAGAGAAATTATTGACAAAAAAGAAAAGTTCTTAAATCAAATTAAACAATTTTTACAAGAAGGTAAGGATTTAAGACCGCTGTTAAATAAGGCAAAACGAGAACGAAAAGGTGTTACACTAAACCCTGTTGAAGTAAAGAAACAGCGGGAAAAATTTACTAATATCTATCAAGAAGCAAAGCGAAACTATGAAAGAGAAACTGAACTGTTTAACCAAAAATTAAGTAAAGTATATGATTTTGTACGATTATATCCTCATTTCTTAATGCCTAACATGGTTGAAACGGATAGTAAAATAAATCATCCAATCACTTATATGTTTTTACGAGATGAGTTAGTTGTAAAAACCTCTACAACTATTGGAAGATTACCAATCATCCATTCTGTAAACGTCATAAATCGTCTTGAGCTTTGCAAAAATAATGAAAAAATAGTTAAGATGCTACAAAATCTATTACCAATAAAAAATACATTGGTAGTTGAGAGATCTGAAAAAGAAAAGTCCTATGATTATATAAGAGACAATACATGGGAGAAAATAGAAGAAATCATGCCGTTACTTGAACAACAAAGAAAGGAATATCAAGATTCATTAGTAAAAATGAGAAACAATCATAATAAAACCGCTATAACAAGCACTTTGCATGTAAATGAAGAGGAAAAAGAACCAATAAGCCGATCTGAACCAACCGAAGTTCTACCAGCAATGGAATCAGAAGGTGAAGTGAAAAAAATATCCCAAAAATCTGAACTGAAAATTAGACTTGATGCAATTAAAAGAAAAGAGTCGGATCAAATAGAGGTAGAAAAAACAGTTCTCCACAATGAAAAGGTCCAGCCAACCGAACAACAAAAAAATATAAAAACATACGTGGATGCTAAAAGAGAAATGACTAATCACATTGTCGAGGAAACAAAAGAAGATGAGCCCATTCTAAATGAGGTCACTATAACATTAAAAAATGAACGCTCAGGACAAGAAAATAAGAATAGCACACCAATAAAAAAAGACGAAACAAAAGTCGGTTATGCTCAACTTTCTGACAAAGAACCAAATGTGGAATTAATGTTTAAATTACTTGATCGTAATGTACAAGCAATTGCTGAAGTATGCGGAGTAGATGAGGAGTTTGTGGCGTTTTGTACAGCGAAAGAAGATGAACCATCTTACGCAACAAGACAACTTCTTGAAAATTACGATAATAAGCTAATTCCTTTGCTTGCTCAAGCAACAGGTATTAATCAACATGTGTTATTTCAATATAAAAAATATATAAAAAATAAGTAGAAAATGAAGAGCAATGTAGCGAAAACCACTTCAGCTGTAGTAACGATTTTTAAGTCTTTGTTTCTGTATTAGCATCATAATTCTGTAAGGGCATGGAGTATGATAATATTTTATAAGTTGTCTTAATGTAACTCCTCTTCCTCCAAGTTACCTGCTTGTAAGGGGAGTTTTGTAAATTGAAATTACATACATTTTTTACTTTTATTAAAAATTACAATTTGAAGACCGATAAAACATGTCAAGGAAATAATTTATTGCAAATTTTAAAATAAGTGAACTTAGTATATTAAAAGAATTCATAACATTTTATTGAAAATTATAAAGAGGTTGTTTAATATATGGCAAACATTATACCTTCTATAGAAGAAATAAAAAAACTAAAACAAAAACCTACTATGGGTGAAAATTCCTTACTTTCATTCCTAACTAACTTAAATAACGATTATTTTGTCTATTTTCAACCTTTTCTTAACGGAAGTTTACCAGACTTTGTAATCCTTCATAAAACAAAAGGTATTCTGATTATTGAAGTTAAGGATTGGGAATTGGATAGATATAAAATTGAAAATAAGGATTGGTATGTTAATCAGTCAAAAACAAAATCACCCCTTAAACAAGTACAAGATTATAAAGATCAAATCTTTTCATTTATTGATGGTTTTGTAGAAGAGAGTATTCATCAATCGCATAAATATGGTTATGTACAGACAGTAGTTTATTTTCATAAGGCCACTGAGAAAAAAGCAGTAAACTTTTGTAAAGATTGTAGAAGTTTTAATAAATGGGTGACTATACTTGGCAGTGATTCCTTAAGTTTTGATTGTTTTAGAAATATTCATTATTTTAAATCAAATGTTTCTCCTGACTTCAATGAAAACTATTATGATGAGTTTGAATTACTATTTGCTCCATCTATTCATTTATTAGAACTGGGAAAAGAAATATCATATAGTAAAGAACAACAAAAACTAATTAAGAGTAAGAAGGGTGAATATAAAATTAAAGGTGTTGCTGGTTCGGGAAAAACATTTGTTTTAGCAAAAAGAGCAGTGAATGCACATAAAAGAACAAAAAGCAGGGTTTTAATCTTAACCTTTAACATTACTTTGCGAAACTTTATACGAGATAAATTGAATCAAGTTAGAGATGAATTTTCTTGGAATATGTTTCATATTGATAATTATCATAACTTTATTCATACTATGGCAAATGAATATGAGGTAGAAATAACTGACTATGAAGATACCCATTTGTTTGATGGTATAGAAATTCAAAAATATCATTCAATTTTTATAGATGAAATTCAGGACTATCAATTGAATTGGCAAATTATAATAAAGAAATATTTCTTAGCTAAAGATGGAGAATTAGTGGTGTTTGGTGATGAAAAGCAAAATATTTATGGCACAACACTTAATCAACAAAACATCAACACGATTATTGAACAAGAGGATTGGCATGTTTTAAGAGAATCTTATCGCTTATCCACAATAATTACTGAATTATCTTTAAATTACTTTGATAAATATTTAAAAAACCGATATCAAAGATTAGAATTTATTATGCAGCAGGAATTAAGTTTTAACAATGGATTTATAGGTGATGTTGATTCCAATGTTAATAGTGATTCAGAAACATTTTGTCAGTTTATTTATAAATATATTCATGAAAACAAAATTTCGTATAATGATGTTGTAATTTTAGGAAGACATATTAATACTTTGAGGGAAATGGAGTTTATCTTTAGAAAAAAATATCACCTTAGTATTACAAAAACGTTTGAAACAAAAGAAACATATGAGCTTTTAAATAAACAATATAAGGAAAAAAGATTAGTATTAAAGGATAAAATTAATAAGGTAAGAAAAAATGAAAAATTAGCATTTCAAATGAATAGAGGTACAATGAAAATGTCTACCATACACAGTTTTAAAGGATGGGAGGCAGAAAATGTATTTTTATTACTAGAAAATCCTACGGGATCTGAAGAAGTTTTAATAGATGAAGAGCTGATTTACACAGGAATTACCCGATCTAAAAATAGATTATTATTTCTTAATAAAGAATTTACGATATACAAGCTGTTTTTACAAGATAATCGAGATATTATTATTGAACTGAATATGGATGAGTTGAAATAAACTAAATAATTTTCTTTAGATCTAACTGAAATATTAAGGGGTATTAGATACTAAAACACTATTAGAAGGTAATTTTCACACATAAGAGTACAACAGAGAAAGGTTCTTATGTTTCTTTTGAAACAAGAGAATCTCCCCTCTGTTTTTTGAAGTAATCTGGTGTTAGAAGGATTAGGTAGATTAGGTTTATACTGTAAAGTATTATCAGAAAGGAATGCTTGTTCGTATATTTTGATAATATAGAATATCAATGGTTTGGTAAACTCAAGGCTGGTCAGCGTTACCCCGTAAGAAAGGGGGTGATGCTTATTTTGACAGTATTTCAAACGTAAATGCTTATGATTGCATTTGCTAGTTTGGTGTTGTCAATCATATCTTTTAGAGACAAAAAATAACCCACCCTTGAGCTTTCCCGGCGATAGGTGAGTTATTTTCCAACATCGCTGATCCCCTTGATGGGGACATAGCTATTTGTATGACTGTTTGGTGTTCAAGCACCGAGCAGTCTTTTTTATGATATGTCTTTTCTATTATTATTATAACCAAAGTATAAAAGTTTGAAAAGTAATGAATACAAAGTGATAAGGATTGACTATCATTGTTTTCGTATTTGAAAGTTTGATATGTTCCCCCTGCATATCCATTAGCCAATAAAAATTGGATTTCTTTGAAATAACTCATCACATTATGTGTATTTTAACCAGTCCAGCATTTGTTTTAATGAAAACTTTGATATAAAATAAATCGGGACTGTAACGTTTACTACTGTTGTAATTAACGATTGTAGTCTCTTTAAGAAGAAAAAGTGAATTAAAAAATTAGAAATAGATTACAAAAATATAAGGATGAAATACAAAAATAGCTTACAAATAAAAATGATTTGGAAACTATTAACCATAATAAAAAAAGGCTCAGAGTTAGTCTTTGATCTGACAAACCCTCAAAAGTATTAATTGCTTATTTCTATTCTTCTTCCCGCAGTCGTGGGAATAATACTTATAAGTGGTTCGTTTCGATATTGTTATGTCCCAATCGCTCACGATTTGTATTGTAAACGAGGAGCAGGTTTCTGGTTATCTCACATTATCGCCCAAATAACCGAACTCTCAGTACAATAGTGTTAATGAGACGAGAAGAGGAGATATAATTGAGATCCTTCTTGTATGCTATGAAAAAATATATAATTCTATTTTTTTACAAATCTGTCAAACTAATTTATTATTGAATAAGTGTTATTTTAGTTTAGTAGGGGGGATTTAATAAATGAAAAAAATTTTAACGGGAATTCTATTAGTACTGCTGGCAATTGGAGGTGTCGTACCATCGGTTGCAGTACAAGCTTCGCTAGAAAAAGTAAAAGTTATCATTGGTTTCAACGATCACGCTGAAAGTGCTGTGAAAAATGTAAATGGTAAGATCTTAAAAAAATATAAAAATATTAATGTAGTTACAGCAAATATACCAGCTAAAAACGTAGAAACATTGAAAAATAATAAGAATATCCTTTTCATAGAACAAGATATTAAAGTGCATACAAATGTTCAAACACAAGATTGGGGAATTAATAAAGTATCTGCTCCGGTTGCATGGAGTAATGGTTTTACTGGAAAGGGAATTAAAATTGGTGTAATTGATACTGGTATTGCTTCACATGAAGATATTTTAGTATCTGGTGGAGTGTCTGTTGTTGATTACACAACTCAATATGAAGATGATCAAGGGCATGGTACACATGTAGCAGGTATCATTAGCTCTGAAAATAATGAGATTGGTAATGTTGGGATTGCGCCTGATAGTGAAGTGTACTCTATTAAAGCATTAGATTCAAACGGTTCAGGAAATCTTTCTGACATCATTAATGGTATTGATTGGGCTATCACAAATGATATGGATATTATCAATATGTCTTTAGGTACTAATACAGATGCATCAAGTTTAAAATTAGCAGTAGATACTGCTTATCAAAATGGTGTTTTAGTGGTCGCTGCCGCAGGTAATGATGCAAGAAAAAATGGCAGTGGTGATACAGTAGATTATCCTGCTCGCTATGAATCTGTAATTGCTGTGGGTGCAACAACACAAGATGATCGAAGAGCATACTTCTCAAGTACAGGAAGCACAGTAGAAGTTTCAGCACCAGGTACGGATATTTATAGTACTTATTTATATAACAGCTATCAAGTGTTGAGTGGTACAAGTATGGCAACTCCATACGTTGCGGGGATGGCTGCTTTATTAATGGAAGAAAATCCAACATTAACACACACGCAAATTCGCAAGCTGTTACAACAAAACACAAAAGATCTAGGAGTTGTTGGAAGAGATTTTGTGTTTGGATATGGGTTTATTCAAGCACAAACAATTGGTTATGAAACAACTGATGTACCAGCTGCTCCTACAAACTTCACTGTTGTAAGTCAATCTACAACTAGCGTTGAGCTTTCTTGGTCTGGAAATAGTGATGCTGACTCTTATCAATTAAAGCGTGATGGTGTCGTTGTTTATGAAGGACTAAATACAAGTCACGTTGACAACAGCCTTCAAACTGGCACTTCTTATCTATATGAAGTTGTTGCGGTGAATGAGTTTGGTAGTAGTAATTCTGTGTCTTTAACTGTTACAACGGACAGCGGGAGTACTAAAAAAGGTCAAGGGAACACAAAATCTAAGTAATACATACAATGCTCTACTCTGTTACATACATTGGTTGTTAACAGAAAACGATAATGATATATAATAGAGTGAAGAATGTTTCATTTATTACCTATCCGAAAAGGTAATATCAAAGCGTAGGGAATTTTCCCTGCGCTTTTTTTGTCAATTTATCACTTGGTAGAATACCTAATAAGGGTTATACAATATTTAATATGACGAGTTCGAAATATTGTTTTACTTTGACACAGAGAAAAAATGGTTTAAACGTAATGATAATAATCGTTTACGAAATTAATAGTAGACTAGAAAAACAGTCCGAATTAGAGCCCTGTAGGTTGAAAAAATAAAGTGTTAGTCATCCAGAATCGAGATATCTTTTTATTAACGTATCGGGTTATCTTTGACCAAATCTAAATAAGATATAAAAATTCAGGGTGTACCACTTTTGGTACACCCTTTTGCCTATACTATAGTTAAGAGCAAAAACCTTATAAATTATCAGTTTCTTAGTTAATAGATCCTTCATCCTGAGCTAAACCTTCCACCAAATAATGAAAAAAGTGTAAAATAATAGAGGAACTTGTAAAAGGAGGAAAAAGAATGAAATCACTAGTCGAACAATTAGTTAACATCCAATCAAATTTTCCTTATCAAGAAAAAATAATCATTGTGGATACTTATACTATAGGAGCGCAAATTTTAGAAGCATATATTAATCAAGGACACCACGCCATTAATATATCATATAAAACAGTAAACGATCTCGCCGAAGAGTTAATCGAACTTCACCATCCTAATCAAAAAGACTTAGTAATTGAAACGATAGGTTCTCAATCCATGTACACAATCTTAACACATTTAAAAGGTGATCATTCCTTAACCTATTTTGGAGATATGGAAATAACAGCAACATTTAGTAGAGCTATGTACCAAATGATAAATACTATTCGAATGGCTGGATATACAGCGACTACTTTAAACATCGATGACTTTTTAACAAAAGAAAAAGGCAAAGATATAAAACTCATTTTATCTAAATATGAAGAATTCCTACTTGAATTTGGTTTGACAGACCATGCTGAAAATCTTCGTATAGCAAAACAATACGCAACCCAAAACGAAAATCGTATCTATATTCTTCAATCTAATTTATCATTAGCACTTTTAGAAGAAGATTTTTTATATAGGATATTACCAGAACAAACGTATAAATTGCCTTTACAGCAAGTATTCGGAGTGAAAATTCCAGAAAGATCAAATTTACGGTCAATTGTGTGGGGGGAACCTACTACATTTAGCTACTTATATGACTTAGATCATAAAGTAGAAACAGAAAATGTAACTCTTTTTACAGCTAAAACCGAGGAAGTAGAAATGAAACACATCCTCAATAAAATAAAAGAATCTCAAGCAAAACTGGACAAGCATGTTATCTATTACACAAATCGTGAGCCTTATGTCACACAATTTTATCACTTATCACAAAAAGCAGACCTACCAGTAACATTTGGTGAAGGCTTACCGGTATTAACGACTCGTCCAGGGCAACTAATAGCTGGAATCTTACAATGGATATCATCTAATTATAGTGTCAATGAATTACTTGAATTAGTTCATGAAGGCCTGTTACACATGGAGGAAGGTATGCCATCCGGTGTGAAAATGACGAGGATCCTTCGCGAGTTAAAAATTGGTTATGACAAAAAACGCTATCTAACTAAGTTGTTGGAAGGAATCGATATTTTAGAAAAGAAAAGAAATGAAGCAACAGATGAGAAAAAAGCAGAGTATTATCAAGAAAGAATGAATCAATTGATTGTCCTGCAAAAATGGTTCACAACCTTGCTAAAGAAAATGCCCGACTTTAAAGATGAGCTGAATTATAAAGAATGTTTACAAGGAGTTGAGTTTGTCCTTAGCAAATATTGTCGAACATCATCTGTCGCTGATCAAGTGGCAAAAACAGAGTTGTTAGAGGAAATTAAAAAACTCCTACCATATTGTGATGAAACGTTGTCACGATTTAAAATTGTTGAGAAGTTGAAGGATGTATTACTTAGTATAAATGTCTTAAAATCAAGTGCTAAACCAGGGTATCTACATGTTACATCATACGAACATGGAGTTTACGAAACACGAGACTTTGTTTATATCGTTGGCCTTGACGGTCGTAAATTTCCAGGTGGAGTAAATGAAAATCCATTACTTCTTGATACCGAGAGAAATCGTTTAGGAAACGGATTGAATGTTAATGAACATAAAAGCCAGGAAAAACTTTATCATCTCGTTCAATTGCTTGCTCAACAAGAGGGACATATTTCACTTAGTTATTGTAACTTTGCAGTTAATGAAAATAGAGTGGTTCATCCCGCACATGTATTTTTACAATCATATCGAATGACAAGCGGAAATCACGAAGCAGATTTTAAAGATTTAGCTAAATTACCTTCATCCTTTGTAACGGAAGAGATTTTTAGTGAGCAAGATTACTGGGCTCAAAAAGTTGTAGCAGACGAAAAAGTAAAATTAAATGAAGACATCTTATCAAAACAGTTCCATCAGCTAGAATTAGGAATTAAAGCACTTCATGCGCGTAATGAGGAGATATTCACTGAATTTGATGGAAAAATTGAGATAGAACAAGCTTTATTTGATCCACGTGTAAACAAAGAAAGATCCATGACAGCAGGGAAATTAGAAACACTGGCGAAATGCCCTTATTCTTACTTTTTGAGTGAAGTATTAGGGGTTAGAGCAATAGAAGATACTGCTTTTAATCCTAACAAATGGATGGACGCTGCAACTCGTGGAAATTTACTTCATAGCATTTTTGAAACATTCTATAAGACGTTGCAAACAAATAAGGAAAAGCCATTGTTTATAGAACATGAAGATAAGATCTTATCAATCGCAAACGATCATATTAAATTTCAGCGTGAAATCTCTCCACCACCAAATGAGAGAGTGTATGAGCGTGAGGTAGCCGACATTTATGAGTGCTGTAGAATCTTCTTAAAAGAAGAAGAGCTTCATTGCGAAAATTACAATCCACTCCATTTTGAATACACATTTGGTGTTGGCGAAATTGAAGCGGCTGAAATAACATTGCCATCTGGTCAGAGTATGAAGATTGCCGGAAAAATTGACCGAGTTGATGAAACAATCTCTGGTAAATATCATATCGTTGATTATAAAACAGGGGGCACATATGGCTATAGTACGAACGGAATATTTAAAGGCGGCCGACAGCTTCAGCATTTTATTTATGCATTAGCAATTGAACAACATCTACAGCTAGAAACAGGTACAGTTGAGGAAAGTGTTTACTATTTTCCAACGGTTAAGGGACTTGCTCAACGTTTTGTTCGTAAACAAGATGAGAATGTACGAACGCAAGGATTAACTCTGTTAGAAAATTTAATTCAGTTAGTATCCCAAGGAATGTTTACCATGACGGATGATGAAAGTGACTGTAAATTTTGTGACTTTAAATCTGTTTGTAAACGACATTTCTATGACGAAGATACATTAAGTGCTAAGCAAAGTGATAAAACCTATGAACCTTTACGTCAATTTTTGGGGGTACGCGCACATGACTAATAAAGTAATTGATCAGGAGGCACGAGATAAGATTAAACACCGGTTAAACACAAACTTTCTCGTCGAAGCAGGAGCTGGCTCTGGAAAGACAACTAGTCTTGTTGAACGTATGGTGCAACTTGTTTATACGAACACATGCAAAGTTGAACATATTGTAGCAATTACCTTTACCCGAAAAGCGGCAGATGAGTTAAAAATGCGCTTTCAATCTAAAATTGAAGCTGTCTGGAAAATGGAGAAAGATGCCGTCCTTAAAGAGCGATTAGAAACAGCAATACAAAATATCGACCGTTGTTTTTTAGGAACGGTTCATTCTTTCTGTGCGAAACTATTGCGAGAACGACCAATCGAGGCTTCGTTAGACCTTTCGTT
>JAPSLU010000071.1 GCA_031180405.1 Bacillus sp. (in: firmicutes)
CACTAAGCTCTCCCTTTATCTTACTTTTTTAATGTCACAAGCTCTTCTGAAAACATGGCTTTTAATTCATTTGATCTTTCTGTAGCCCGTTTAATGCATGAAATAAATGCTTCCTCAACTTGTTTTTCTTTAAGGATGGTGATACCAGCCTCTGTTGTTCCATTTGGACTTGTTACTTCTTTTCTAAGTTGTGAAGGGTGTTTATCAGAGGCAGCAATCATTTCAGATGCGCCTAATAATGTTTGGACAATTAAATCCCTAGCAACAAACGGATCTAATCCAACCTCAACCGCAGCTTTTTCCATCGCTTCAACCAAATAATAAATATAGGCAGGTCCACTACCAGAAAGACCTGTAACAGCATCTAGCTGATCTTCTTCAACAATTTTACACATCCCGATTGCTTCAAAAAGGGTTTTACATTTATTCATTTGTTTTGTTGTGACACTATTACTTCCAGCAATAGCTGTAGCTGATTTAAGAATTGCAGCTGATGTATTAGGCATTGCTCGAACGATTGCTGCTTCTTTTCCAAGGATAGTTGTAATGGTCTGTATTGAAATGCCTGCTAATACCGACACGATGACCTGATTATGAATTAATTGATTGATTCCATCAAGACCTGCTCTTATATCCTTTGGCTTCATTGCTAACAAAATAATGGAAGCTTCTTTTACTAATTTTTGTTTATCATGTGTTGTTTCAACACCATATCTTGAAGATAATTCTTTTAATCTTTCTGAATTCGAACGATTTGACACAATGATTTGTTCAGCTTTAAACACATTTCCTTTAATAAGTCCGGCTATTATAGCTTCAGCCATAGAGCCTGCACCGATAAATCCGATTTTTTCCATCATAATTGACTCCTTACTGTTAAAATAAAAAGCCATTCTGCCCTATAGAAAAAGGACGGAATGGCTCCGCGGTATCAACCAGGTTGGAATACTCCAATATTCCAACCTAGTTGGAATGCTCCATATTCCAACCTAGTTGCCTTAGCCTTTATCGCAGACATACTGTTAAGTTTACTTTACAGCTCTTAGGGTAGGTTCAATATATGGTTGGCAATAGTTTTTTGAGCCTTAAAACCCGATTTCTATTACGCCATTTTTTCTACTATTTCCTATGAACGCTATGTAATGGTTTTTGACTAAGTATGTCCATTCTACTATACATTATTATAAATTTTTATTCATTATGCAGTGATGGACAGGTCATTGTCAAGCCTTTTAGGAATAATGATCTTTGAATTATTCGAATATAATGACAAAAGTGGATACCATAGGTAAAATAGGGTAACATACGAGTGTTTGTTTAAGGTACTAGGCCGCAACTGCAGTTAAATCAATCACTTGCCAAATTATTAGAACTCCACTTTCTACAGTTTATCCAGGGTATGGTGAGACGATTTCTGATGCCCGTCAGCTTAATACATATCGCTTAAAAAGGCAAAGTGAAAGGGCAGAATTAGTTCGTGGATTTTTAGCTGATAAACCAATGCTACTTTTGAAATATGCGAGGCTCTTTTTTCAAGTATTTGCCTTAAACAGCTCATGCTAACGATGTCAGAAACCGTCGGACAGCTTGACTATTTATAAGAAATCGGTCAGATTTAAATCGATGAAATAAAAGAAAGATATTTATCTTATGCTGCCTAAGTAGTGAGAGGTGATTAAATGAATTTACGTATACAAGGCTGCTATGTTGCAATTACAGGCGCTTCTAGCGGAATTGGAGAAAAGATTGCAATCGAATGTGCAAAGCAAGGTGCACACTTAGTTTTACTTGCTAGGAGGGAGGAGCTGTTAGCAAAGCTTTCGGAACGCATCAGGAATGATTATGGTGTGTCTTGTTATTATTATTCACTCGATGTTCAGGATCTAGATTCAATCCAAGAAGTATTTACAACGATTGAATCAGACATTGGTCATATAGATATTCTTGTTAATAATGCCGGATTTGGAATTTTTAACTCAGTTTTGCACTCTACACTTGATGAGATGAAGAATATGTTTGAAGTGAATGTATATGGGTTAATTGCGAGTACAAAAATGGTACTTCCGACGATGATGAAAAGAAGGAAAGGCCATATTATTAATATTGCGTCACAAGCTGGCAAAATTGCTACGCCTAAATCAAGTCTTTATTCGGCGAGTAAGCATGCGGTATTGGGTTTTACAAACAGTCTTCGGATGGAGGTAAAGCATCACAATGTTTTTATCACTTCTGTTAACCCAGGTCCGATCAAAACAAACTTTTTCACTATTGCCGATAAACAAGGAGATTATGTGAAAAATGTGGAACGATGGATGCTTGACCCTGACAAGGTTGCTCGCATCATTGTCAATTCAATGCTTACGTCAAGACGCGAAATTAATCTACCAGCATGGATGAATGCAGGTAGTACACTTTATCAAATCATGCCAAGATTGTTTGAAAAACTGGCGGGAAATGCGTTTTTTAAGAAATAGGCATAGTGCTAAGCATTATGTCTTTTTATTTTCAGTTATAATGAAAAGGATGGAAGGAGATTTTCCATGATTGAATTACATTATTTTGACCGTAGTCATATACCGACATTAATGAGTTGGATTGATACACCTGAGTTTCTTCTTCAATGGGCAGGGCCGACTTTTCGCTTTCCTTTAACAGAGCAACAAATTGAGAAATATATTGAGAATGCAAACAAGGATACTTCAACTTTATTTGTATACAGTGTTGTGTTTAAAGAAACAGGGGATGTTATTGGTCATATTGCTTTATCGAATATTGATAGAGAACAAAAGTCTGCTAGAGTAGGGAAAGTAATAATAGGGGATAGCCGCTTCCGTGGAAAGGGAATTGGTTATTTGATGATAAGAGAAGTGTTGAAAATTGCCTTTGAAAAGCTAAATCTGCATCGAGTAAGTCTTGGAGTTTTCGATTTTAATACATCTGCTATTGCCTGTTATGAGAAAGCGGGGTTTAAAAGGGAAGGCCTACTTCGAGACTGCCGGAAAATTGGTGATCAATATTGGAGTTTATGGGAGATGAGTATATTAGCTCCAGAATGGCAGGAGATACACTAAGTTTCAATGAGACAAAATTCGCCTCGTCTATATTCTTACGAGGTGATTGTGAAGGCTACAATGAAATAGGTTAGTAAAGGTGGAAAAGTACACTTGGATGGACAAAAAGAGAATTTTATCTACACATTTACATATCATGAGGACGAACTTTCTTTATGTCAGTTAGAAATGCGATCGTTATTTGGATATTACACAGAAGCTAACATAATAGAAAGCTCCTTACGAATTGATCCAAGCCGAAGTCCGTTTATTAAAGACAGAATCGATGTGATTTATAAGGCGAAAAGTTTAGAAGAGCTTGTTCAGCATGTGAGTGGTTTAAAAGTTGAGAAGACGTTTAAAGTGATTTTTATTGAAAATGCTCATCCTTCTAGTCTCAAAAAAATTGGTTTTGAGGAAAGGCGTAGGATTGAGCGGGAAATAGGCTTGCAAATGTCAGGTAAAGTTGAGTTGAAAAACCCTGATTTGCTATTTGCTATTATGAAGGTTAAAGATCAATGGATTTTCGGGAATTATACAAAAAGTGAGTCGATTTGGTTATTTCATCAAAAGAAGCCTAGAAATTATTCGACTGCTTTGAGTACTCGGGTTGCCAGAGCGGTTGTAAATATTGCTGTTCCAATGATACCAGATAAAAAAGTCATTGATCCTTGCTGTGGTGCCGGAACCGTTTTAATTGAAGCATTATCAATGGGGATTGATATTGTTGGTAGTGACCTAAACCCGCTTGTTAACCCAATTGCTCGTGAAAATATTGCATATTTTGGTTATAAAGGTAACGTTACCTTGAGGGATATACGAAATGTGACAGAAAGCTATGATGTAGCGATTATTGATATGCCTTATAATCTTTGTTCCGTTTTAGAACCTGAAATACAGCTTGAAATGCTTCAAAGTGCCCGTAGGTTTGCAGATAAGGTAGTAGTTATCACGATCGAAACAATAGATTCTTTACTTGAGAAGGCTGGGTTTGTGATCGTTGATCGTTGTGTAGCTAAAAAGGGGAATTTCGCCAGACAAATTCTTGTTTGCCATTAAAAATGAATAATGAGCCTATGATAACGTATAAGATTTCATAGGCTCTGTTTTTAACAGGTACAACATAAAACATGTACTTAGCTTTAGTGTCTAGCTCCAGCAATCTTACTTTCTGTAAAAAAGTAAGATACCTAGCCCTTGAGGTCATAAGTACTAATGAATTGAAGACAAAGAATGTCCCTATTCATTTGCGTCTTATGCTTGTCAGGGCTGATCAAGGCGATTGCTCTTTTCCTATTCTTGATTTGTTAAATAACTATATATAACATCCTCTACAACCTCGTACCACTCACTATCATCTGTTTTGTCCACTTTTATTTTCTGAATTAAGTAAGCTAAGACCTCATCATAAAGTGGATCTTCATCAAGATCTCTTCCATATTGTATAAAGCTTTTTCGGAGCATTTTCTTTAATATTTTGTCTTCCATGTTGCACCTCGCTACCAGTAGTATACTTTTTTCGATTCTATTAGTCGATGAATTTGTCGTTTCCTTGGGTAAAACTACCATTGAAATCGAACGTATATTCGCTTAAGATGTAGAGTATAATAAACGAGAACATATATTCTATTTTGGAGGAAGTGGCTATGATTGAAAACTACGATCAGTTGCCGAAGCGAAAGATTCTTTGTATTGATATGAAAAGCTTTTATGCAAGTTGTGCTGCCGTTTTGCTTGGATTAGATCCATTAACTTGTTATTTGGCTGTTGTAGGTGATACAGAGCGACAAGGGAGTATTGTCTTAGCAGCTTCTCCACGACTAAAAAAGGAATTTGGGATTAAAACAGGCTCTAGACTTTTTGAAGTACCAAATGACCCTCGTATTACCATTGTAAATCCTAAAATGGGGATGTATATCCGTATTTCAACAGAACTAACAAGGCTGTTTCATCGCTATGTGCCAAAGGATGCAATTCATACTTATAGTGTGGATGAAAGCTTCATTGAGGTAGATGGAGTAGAACATATTTGGGGCGATGCATGGACAATCGCAAATAAAATTCGTGAAGACATGGAACGTGAATTCGAGCTACCGAGCGCAATTGGAATAGGTCCTAACATGCTTTTAGCTAAAATTTGCCTAGATACTGAAGCAAAAAAGAAAGGTGTGGCAGAGTGGACATATGATGATGTAAAAGAAAAGCTTTGGAAGATTGAACCATTAAGTGATATGTGGGGAATTGGTTCAAGGGTACAAAAAACGTTAAACCGAATGGGGATTTTTAATGTTGGACAGCTTGCGAACTACCCTCTTGAGCTTCTTGAAAAGAAATTTGGGGTAATGGGAAACCAACTTTACTATCATGCATGGGGTGTTGATTTATCAGAAATAGGAGCCCCGATCATGCAAGGCCAAGTCAGCTTTGGAAAAAGCCAAATTTTACTTCGTGATTATCCAGATCCGGAGGAAGTAAAGCATGTCATATTAGAGATCAGTGAAGAGGTTGCCCGCAGAGCACGCCAGCATCGAAAAGTTGGAAGAACTATTAGTCTTGGAATTGGATATAGCCACGATGAATTTGGTGGCGGTTTTTATCGCTCTAAGACCATTGATGAGCCAACCAATATTACAATGGATATTTACGAAACATGCCTGGAATTGTTTGAAAAATTTTATACAAACAAAACGGTAAGGAAAATTTCAATTGCTCTCTCAAACATTGAGAATGACGGTGAAATGCAGCTTGATTTGTTTCGACCAAACCGAACGAAACAGCGAACACTTGGGTATGTAATGGATTCAATTCGCCATAAATATGGTTCAGATGCCATTTTGCGTGCTGTATCTTATACACCTGCTGGAACAGCAAAGCACCGTGCAAAGCTTGTTGGAGGCCATAAAGCATAAAAAGTACGTGGCTAACTTGTATGAGAAATGATCTGTTAGAAAAAATAGAACCGCTTAGGCGGCCGCCTAAGGTACCTATACAACGTTTTCTCTTAGCCTATTTCAATATGGAAAAGCTGCGATGTTATTGGGAGGAGAGGATATCTATGGAAATCAATCAATCGTCTTTACCATATATAGCCCCAGGAGATTCCCTAACTGTTGGAGTAGGGGCATCATTTTTAGCCCGAATTTGTTGGGCACTATATAATATTAACAGGATATTTACACAATATTTAAAGGTAGACAAGAAAAACTACTATCTAGAGATCGTATTCACCCGAATGATCTTGGTTATCAGAAGATTGCGAATACATAGTTCGATTGGGCTATCCAAAAGAATTTTATGAACAATAATAGTAGTAAAGGTAGTGACTTAGAACATGATAAGAGATAGAGGGAATATCAAATGGACATCGATGATGCTTCCTGAACATGTTAAGCTATTAAGGGACTGGTCTGAAGCAGATGCTTATCAGGAAAAGCCTGAGCTTGATGAACAACAACTAGAACAGTTTAACGAAACCATCTGCAGGGCGATGGAGGAACATGCAGAGCTTATTTTTACCTATTATAAAGATCATTTCTTTCATACATGCTCAGGGTATGTACACTATATAGATCCTACCCTCCATATGCTGCGAATTGTTGATGAACAAACTGGAAGTAGACAGCAGTTACCTTTCCATTCGATCTTTGATGTAAAACAAAAATAAGAGGATGAATAGTTGCCACTCATCCTCTAAGGTTCATTATTTATTCATCTAATACTTTTTTTGCTCGAACGCAGGAGTCGAAATTACCCTTATGAGAAGCATCACAAAACGGCATTTTAGAAGATTTCCCGCAGCGACATAAGGAAAAAACCTCTTTCGTCGTAAACCTATTCCCATCAACATCAACTAGCTCTACTTCCCCTGTTACACGCAAAGGGCCATTATCTATAACTTTAATTTGTACCTTTGACATCACGTACACCATCCTAACATAATCTTTTAATCTATTATACCCAATTAAAAAGGAACATATGCAACAAAGAAAAATTCCTCGATTCTATCTAAACAAATGAGGGCAGTAATTTATGCAAGAATGCACTGTGTATGGTAAACTAAGCACATAAAGCAGTGAAGGAGATTTATCATGCAAGTAACATTTACAAAAGAAGCGATTAAACAGTTAACTCCGAAACTTAACGAGAACAGCGAAAGACTATTAAAATTAAAGTACGATACAGAGGGTTGCGGATGTGTAATGAGTGGCGTAACAGCCTTGTGGCTTGTAGAGGAGCTTGACCAAGGTGATATAAAACTGAATACAAACCACGTACCGTTATTAGTAGAAAAAACAAAAATGGTTTTTTTAGATGAAGAACTAACGATTTCTTATAATGAAACAGCAAAAAGTTTTATGTTAAAAAGTCCTTCACAAATACTAAATCCACGTATGAGTTTACTTGTGAAGTGAGGAGTCTGAAGGTAAATGAAGGATCGATTAACCGCAATAAAAAATGTGGCATTGAATAAAACATGGGTATCTTTTTTACATGAAAACCACCCTTATAGTCTTCTTCATTGGTCAATTGGTGGGGTTCATGAAGAAACAAAGGATGTATGGTTGCTTCAAGATGAAATGTCGTTTGAAGCACAAGAATTTCCAACGATTGATGCAGCCATTCAATGGATGGATGAGAACATGAAAAATATTTCGGACGTATTAGGTTAAAGGGAGAATGACTCAGGAGGTAGGCCACTTATGAGTCATTTCCGCGTCGTTACACTTACCCTAAGCCTAATTCTACTAAAAATTCATCAATGACTTTTGAATACTCCTCACGATTTTCTGCATATGACATGGCATGGGAGCCTTTTTCTGCTATGTAAAGTTTTTTGAAGCCTTCCTTCTTCTCATAAAGCAATTTTGACATTTCGGCAGGTATATAATCATCTTCATGACTATGAATAAACAAAACAGGGCTTTTGATGTTTGAAATGGCCAATAGAGGAGACACACCTTTTATTGAGTAACGATCACGAAGCTGAACAAATGATTTTGCAATTGGCATGACCAAAACACTAGGAATCTTAAATTCGACTTTAAGTCGATATAATAGTTGAGCTTCAAGATCCGAAAAGGGACAATCTGCAATGTAAAAGTCTGCTCCGTCTTCAACCATCCCTCCATAAAGAAGAGTAGTGACAGCCCCCATAGATTCACCATGAATACCTAAAACAATCGATTCGCTAATATCTTTCTTTAACCAGTTTACAACAGTTTGAAGGTCAAACTTTTCATAGTGGCCATAGCTAGTTGTATTTCCTCCACTTTCTCCATGTCTTCGATGGTCATAAATTAACACATTCCAACCTTTTTGGAGGAATAAGTTCATGTATTTGACTGAATTCAGACGATTCACTGTTACACCATGACAAATGATGATATATTTATTCGTAGCATGGGGTTCAAAAACTGAGCCCTTTATCGAATAGCCAAACTTTGATTCAATGGAGAAGTCTCTTCTTTCAAGAGCGTCGTAATCTTCTTGATTATAAAGCCCGAATTTTGTGTCGCGTTCAATAATTTCATTAGTATCTTTCTTTTTTATAAACATCAGTTTATTGGTAAAGAAAAAGCCGACAATCAAAATATAAGAAAGAAGAATTAGGAATGTTATAAAAATTTTTTTCACACTATTGCCCCCTTGAATGAACATCTTCTTTATTTATTTTACATGAACAATATACAGACTTCCATGGGAGGCTAAGTATGTATTTAAAAAAGACAAGCAAGGTGCCTGTCTTCTTATTATTGAGGTGAGTTTTGTCTTTTCGTTGGATGTGTAGCTTTTTCCATTTCTTCAGCTGCCATTTTGTGCTTTGATGTGTCAGCATTCGGTTTGCCTTTCTGACCATGTTGATTTGTCATTGAAATCGCTCCTTTCTATATTTAAAATGTCTGTTAGTTCATAAATTATACAGACCATAGAAGGGGTACTAGCAAGTAGGAATAAATATACTTGAATCCATGTGAAGAATTTTAATATAATTTGAAGTAGACAGTGGTAAGGGGAGGCAACTAAGATGAAGAAATCAAACAAGAAAAAGGATGATCAAGCAGTTTCAGTCTCTGATCACTTAAATAGTAATTTGCTAGAACAATTGAAGGCTGTTAAAAAGAATTTAACAAAAGAGCAAGAGGAGAAAGCAGCAGCTCTTGAACAAAAACGAATAGAAGAAAGAAAACAAAGAGAGAAAAACAAAAGCTTTGAAGAACTATTCAATGAAAGCTCTTTATCGTGGAAGGAATTTAAGTGAAATTTTAAAAGCGGAGCATGAAGCCCCGCTTTTTTTAACGATGTTGTTCATATTTTCCACATTCCGTAAGATCTTGAAGCTGTTCATACACTTGAGGGGATAGTCTTTCTGATAATCCTGCTTTAGCATTTTCAATTATTTGTTGCAATTTACTAGCCCCAGGAATAACAGTACCTACAACCTCTTCATATAAGCAATATTGTAACGCTAACTTAGTCATTGAACGGGATGGATCAACAGCATCAAGTTGAGGTAAAAGTTTTTCAAGTTCTTCCCTCGAATAAGATAAGTAACCCTCGGATTTTAATTTTTCTTCTAGTGGTTTTTCTGTAAGAAGTCCTTTTGCTAGTGGCCCACGTGCAATAATACTTACGTTATGTTCTTTTAATAACGCAAACCATTCCTCTGGACGACGATCTAATAAACTATATTGCATCATAATGGAGATGATGCTTGATTTTTTTAGGTATTCTTTAATGACATTAGGGCGAATGGAAGAAATACCATAGTACCGAATTACACCTTCTTGTTTTAACTCCTCAAATGCTTCAATTGTCTCATCAATATTGTCTTCAATTGTTCCCCCGTGTAATTGATAAAGGTCAATATAGTCGGTTTGGAGGCGTGTCAGGCTATTTTTTACTGCCTGTTTAATATAGGTTTTTGAAGGATCCCACGTCCAGCCTGTTTTATCTTCCTTCCAGCGGTTTCCAACTTTTGTTGCTAAAATAATGTTACTACGGCGGTTCTTAATTGCCTTACCTACAAGCTCTTCGTTAACTCCAGCATCATATAAATCAGCCGTATCAAGGTAATTAATACCTAGGTCAATGGCTTCGTCAATAAGTGAACGTGCATGATTTTCTTCAGTACCAAGTGACATACAACCAAGTCCAACTTCACTAACAAACAAATCAGAATGTCCAAGTTGTCTTTTTTGCAAACAAAACCACTCCCTAATTTCAGTATTCTTATCATCGAGAGTAGTACAAAGCTTGTCAAAGGTCAATAAAAAGACCTTTACGATAGGGTTTTCTTTATAGACCGTTTACTTTCATCCTTTATCCACTCATTAACAGTTCCATATATACGGCTATATTCTTTTATTTTTGCACAGATTTCCCAAGCTTTTCCGACAAGAATTATTCCTTTATCCAATCGATAGATTTTCACTCTAGGATCCATTCCCTTCCATTTAGATATGATAGAATGTATGAAGATAGAAAAGTTTATAGAACAGGAGCTGAGGAAATGGATCATTTAAAAGAAACAACACTAACTTCAAAGGAGATTTATAAGGGGAGAATCATTGACTTATACCTAGAGGAAGTGGAACTGCCAAATGGTCATACAAGCACACGTGAGATCGTGAGACATCCAGGAGCGGTGGCCGTAGTGGCGATCACCCCTGAAAATAAGCTTCTGATGGTCGAGCAGTATCGAAAACCGTTAGGGAGAACGATTGTAGAAATACCGGCAGGAAAGTTAGAAAAGGGAGAAGAGCCAATAACGACCGCTAGAAGGGAATTAGAAGAAGAAACTGGCTACACAAGTACCAAATTAAAACCTCTTATTTCTTTCTATACATCACCGGGTTTTGCGGATGAACTTGTACATTTATTTATTGCTGAAAATTTAGAAAAGTTATCTGAAGCAGCTGAATTAGATGAAGATGAATTTGTTGAAGTATTGGAGGTAACACTAGAGGAAGCACAGGAAATGATTCAAAACAGAAGAATATATGACGCGAAAACAGCCTATGCTGTTCAATACTTATTATTAAAAGAGGCTCAGGCAAAATAATATATAATTTTAGGAAGTATATTCAAAAAGGATGTTACATCAATGAACAGTTATTTTGCAGATTTACATATTCATATTGGCCAAACAAACTCTAAAAAGGCAGTGAAAATCACTGCCTCAAGAACCCTAACTTTGGAAAATATATTAGTAGAGGCAAGCGAGCACAAAGGAATTGATATGGTTGGTATAATTGATTGTCATGTCCCAGAAATAATCCTCACCTTGCAGAAACTAATCGATCGGGGAGAATGTGAGGAATTAAAAGATGGTGGAGTCCGGTTCCAAAACACAACTCTTATTCTTGGAAGTGAGCTGGAAATATATGATGAAGCATGTAAGGGTCCAATCCACGTATTAGTTTTTATGCCAACCCTTGAGAAAATGCGGAAATTATCTTCGTGGCTTTCTACGCGCCTAACAAACATCACTCTTAGCTCACAACGAATTTATGAAAAAGGAAAAACATTACAACAATTTGTGAAAGAACAAGAGGGGCTATTTATTCCAGCCCATATTTTTACCCCACATAAGAGCTTATATGGCAGTGGTGTCATACATACATTAAATGAAGTCTTTAATGCAGATTTAATTGATGCAGTTGAGTTAGGTTTAAGCTCTGATACAAAAATGGCAGATCAAATTGCGGAGCTCCATTCATATCCATTTTTAACAAATTCTGATGCTCATTCTTTACCTAAAATTGGGAGGGAATATCAAAAACTGAAAATGAAAGAGCCAAGCTTCATAGAGTTTAGGAAAGTATTGAAAAACGAAGATGGTCGGAAAATAGAAGCTAACTACGGTTTGAACCCATACTTAGGAAAGTACTATGAAACAACCTGTGAAAAATGTGGGGAAAAGCCAGAAAGTCAGCAGGCACACTGTGAAAAATGTGGGAGCACGAGATTTACAAAAGGGGTTTCAAACCGATTAATAGAGCTAGCAAATGGAAGGCTAAACAAACAATCTCGTCCTCCATACATTCATCAAGTGCCACTTCAATTCATTCCGGGTATCGGGCCAAAGACATTAGCAAAATTAAAAGATCTATTCGGAACAGAAATGAATATTTTGCATGAGGTCCCAAAAAAAGAGCTTCAGAAAGTTGTGCCAGAAAGAATTGCAGAATATATTGCGGCAGCTCGAGAAGGTCGTTTACAAGTTACCTCTGGCGGCGGGGGAACGTATGGGAAAATTACAGGGATGTAAAGGGGATAGGAAACGCATCCCCTTATTTTAGGAGGATTAGTAGGGTTGCACAAAAGTTTTTGCAAAAACAAACGTACTACTGGGCGTTCTTCCATCAACAGAAACATCCTGACAGTGAAGAGTATCTTCTAATAATAAGCAAAGCATTTAACGGATTTTTTGAATACGCTTGAAGCTCAGTTACAGCGAAATTCACCCCCCCTCTACTGCCTCATTTATGTACATTAAATCGGTCAAAAATGAAAAAACGAATGTCTTCTCTTAAAATAAACGTTGCAATAGCTTCTCTAGTATTTAATTCTGTTTCCTCAATAGAAGGGATTTGTTGAGCGAAGAGTAAACCCATCGCTTGAATTCCTAGATAGAGGCATGAATAGCTGAATTCACAGCAGGATCATCACCATATTAAAGGGCACCGAAGAGCGAGCGATTTGTTGTAAACTCAGTAGGGAATCTAGTAAAACAGGATTCAATGATCACAATTCAGAAGTAGTATATACTAGCAAACTCAAAAAGAAAACCATTTTTAGGTCATAGATTATTGTTCCTCTCATATACTCTAGTAAGTGAAAGACGGGAGGAAATAATTATGCGAAGACAACAACTGCCAGTTAGTGCAATGATAAAGCAGCATTTAAAGGAGCATTCTTCAATATATTTGTTTGTTTTTGTGTTATTTTTAATGGGAGTCATTTTCGGGGCCATAATTGTAAATAGTATGAATTTAAGTCAAAAAGAGGATTTATACTATTATTTAAATCGCTTTTTTGGACAAGTAGCAGAAGGGAAAGTAGCAAGTGCTACAGATATGTTCCAACAAAGTTTCTTTCATAACTTAAAATATCTTGGACTAATGTGGATCCTCGGTATATCTATTATTGGATTGCCAGTCATCCTGGTTATGCTTTTTATAAAGGGGATGGTCGTTGGATTTACAGTAGGATTCTTGGTCAACCAATTAGGATTGAAGGGCTTTCTTCTTTCGTTTGTAACGGTATTGCCCCAAAATATTTTATTAATACCAGCTTTTATCATTATGTGTTCAGTTGCAATTGCCTTTACACTTAAAATAATAAGGCAGCTCTTTGTGAAAAAGACGAGCACATTAGAAGCTCCATTTACATTATTTATGCGTTATGCAACTGTTTTTATGTTTATGGGTGTACTAGCTGTGCTTGCATCAGGGTTTGAGGCATATGCTTCGCCATTTTTGATGAAGAATGTCGTAGAGTTTGTTAGTAAATAAAAATGATTATTAAATAATAATATTTATTTTTATTACATTAAAATCATTTTAGTTGGACACTTTCCTTACCTATGATATATAATAGTTTTGGGAACGCGGCGAGGGAGGAAAAGTGTTATGGAAAACCGCATTGATCGGATTAAAAAGCAGTTGCACACTGCTAGTTATAAGTTAACGCCACAGCGTGAAGCAACTGTTCGGGTACTACTTGAAAACGAAGAAGACCATTTAAGTGCAGAGGATGTCTACCTTCTCGTTAAAGAAAAGGCACCTGAAATTGGTTTAGCCACGGTTTATCGCACATTAGAATTGTTAACGGAACTGAAAGTTGTTGATAAAATAAACTTTGGTGATGGTGTTTCCAGATACGATCTTCGTAAAGAAGGCGCAGCGCATTTTCATCACCATTTAGTGTGTATAGAATGTGGGTCAGTAGCAGAAATTGAAGAGGACCTTCTAGAAGACGTAGAAGAAATCGTTGAACGTGACTGGAAGTTTAAAATAAAAGATCATCGCTTAACTTTTCATGGGATTTGTGTAAAATGCCAGGAAAAAAGCGATCACAATACAGAAGAAAAGTAAAAGTCTAACACTATTGTTAGGCTTTTTATATTTAATAGGAAACAGTCGTTTAAATAGTATGTATAAAGTTTGTCCTTTTTGGCATATCTTCTAATAATCACACAAATAACCGGGAAATTCCTTTTACATAGAGTGTGAAAAAAAATTTGGAGGGTAGCTATGATTAAGTGGCTGAAAACAGCTAGAGATATGATAAAGGTTTTTATTCTATTTACCGGATTTACGATTTTATTCTATTATGCTATTATTTGGGTGAACTTAGAGTATCAGGAAATGCATCGATATGATCAACCAGAGGGTGCGGCGTTAAAGGTAACCAATATGATTAAAAATGAGGAAGAAAGCTGGTTAAACAGATTAATTTTCTTTATTGATAACGGGGAGTAGACAATATTGAAGGATCAAATTAAAGATTTTATCCATTACCTAATCGTAGAAAGAGGATTATCAAACAATACCATTGTTTCTTATGAGAGGGATCTGAAAAGCTATCAGAAACATCTATCGGAAATACAAATGGTTGCTTCATTTAACAATGTAACCCGTCTTCATATTATTCAATTTTTAAAATCCTTGAAAGAATCTGGGAAGTCCAGTAAAACCATTGCTAGACACACTGCTTCTATTCGTAACTTCCATCAATTTTTGTTGAGAGAAAAGCAAGCAGATCAAGACCCATCCGTGTTAATTGAATCGCCACAACTCGAGAGAAACCTACCGAAAATTCTGTCTCTACAAGAGGTAGAAAAGCTTTTAGATTCACCGAAACTAACAAATCCCTTTGGATTAAGAGATAAAGCCATGCTAGAGCTTTTGTATGCAACAGGTATTCGTGTTACGGAAATGATTAATTTAAATTTAACAGATGCTCATCTTACAATGGGCTTTATTCGCTGCTATGGAAAGGGGAACAAAGAACGAATTGTTCCTATTGGTCGGACCTCAACAGACGCTTTAATGGATTATATTGAACGCGGCCGAACAAAGCTAATGAATAAAAAAGAACCAACAGAAGCTTTATTTATTAACCATCATGGAAAGAGAATATCAAGGCAAGGATTTTGGAAAAACTTAAAGAAGATTGCCCTTGAAGCCAATATAAAAAGTGAATTAACACCACATACATTACGACATTCATTTGCAACACATTTACTTGAAAATGGTGCAGATCTAAGAGCGGTGCAGGAAATGCTTGGACACGCAGATATATCAACAACTCAAATTTACACCCATGTGACGAAAACAAGGCTAAAGGATGTTTACAACCAATTTCATCCACGAGCGTAAAGAGCATCACCCAAAAGGGGAGATGCTCTTTATTTTTAGAGGAATATGGCAGAGTAGTTGTCAATACTCAATGTGAAAGTATATAATGGAATTGAAATAGTTGTCAGACTTCTGACAAGTTCTTTAATTCGAATGGAATGTTATGTTAAATGGAAAAGTAAAATAAGGTAGGAAGTAAAGGAGGATATCCAATGGCCAATTATACATATAAACGGGTGTTTTTAATCGTATTAGATTCTGTAGGTATAGGTGAGGCACCTGATGCAGAGCAGTTTAATGATTTAGGATCAGATACTCTTGGACATATAGCTGAACATATGGGCGGCTTAAGCATGCCTAATATGGCGAAGTTAGGATTAAGTAATATTCGAGAAATTAAAGGAATACCAAAACAAGACCAGCCACTTGCTTTTTATACAAAAATGCAAGAAGCATCAAATGGAAAAGATACGATGACAGGGCACTGGGAGATAATGGGGTTACATATTGAACAACCATTTCAAGTATTCCCAGATGGATTTCCAGAAGACTTAATAAGAGAATTAGAAGAAAAGACCGGACGTAAGATCATCGGAAACAAGCCTGCTTCAGGAACTGAAATATTAGATGAGTTAGGCGAAGAGCATATGAAATCTGGAGCACTAATCGTCTACACTTCAGCCGATTCTGTTCTGCAAATTGCAGCCCATGAAGAAATTATCCCACTTGATGAATTGTATAAAATTTGCGAAATGGCTAGAGAAATGACAATGAATGATCAATATATGGTAGGTCGAATTATTGCGCGACCATTTCTAGGAAAACCTGGTGCATTTACTCGAACAGCAAATCGTCACGACTATGCTCTTAAACCATTTGATCGTACTGTTATGAATGAGCTTAAAGACAATGACTTTGATGTAATCTCAATCGGAAAAATTGCTGATATTTACGATGGAGAAGGAATTACGCAATCCTTAAGAACAAAATCTAATATGGATGGTATGGATAAATTAATTGATACGTTAGGTATGGAATTTACAGGACTAAGCTTCTTAAACTTAGTAGATTTTGACGCACTTTATGGTCACAGGCGCGACCCGGTAGGATATGGAAAAGCTCTTGAAGAATACGATGGTAGATTGTTAGAAGTACTTGAAAAATTAAAAGAAGATGATCTACTTATTATTACGGCTGACCATGGAAATGATCCAGTACACCATGGAACTGATCACACAAGAGAATATGTTCCATTATTAGTTTATAGTCCGAGATTTAAAAAAGGAAAAGAGCTATCATTAAGAGAAACTTTTGCTGACGTAGGTGCATCAATCGCAGATAACTTTAATGTAAAACTTCCTTTATATGGGAAAAGCTTTCTGTCAGAGTTAAAATAGGAGGAAATATACAATGAATATCGAAAAAATTAAAGAAGCAGCAAGTTATTTAAAATCAAAATTTACAGACGCACCAAGTATAGGGCTTATTTTAGGCTCTGGATTAGGTGTATTAGCTGATGAAATAGAAAGCGCTGTAAAAATTCCATACAGCGAAATCCCAAATTTTCCTGTTTCAACTGTTGAAGGTCATGCAGGTCAACTTGTTTTTGGAGAGTTAAAAGGAAAGAAAGTTGTTGCAATGCAAGGACGCTTTCACTTTTATGAAGGTTACAGCCTAGATAAAGTAACAGCACCAGTTCGAGTAATGAAAGAGCTTGGAGTGGAAACACTAATCGTTACTAATGCAGCAGGTGGAGTGAATGAGTCATTTGAAGCTGGTGACCTAATGTTAATTAGCGACCACATTAATAATATGGGAACAAATCCACTAATCGGACCAAATAATTCACAGATGGGTGCACGTTTTCCTGACATGTCAGATAGCTATGATCGTAATTTAAGACAGCTTGCCAAAAACGTTGCGAGCGAATTAAACATTAAGCTACAAGAAGGAGTTTATGTTGGAAACACAGGCCCTTCCTATGAAACGCCAGCTGAGGTACGAGCTCTTCGAATTATTGGAGGCGATGCAGTCGGCATGTCAACGGTTCCAGAGGTTATTGTGGCTAGACATTCTGGATTAAAGGTACTAGGTATTTCTTGTATTTCTAACATGGCAGCAGGCATCTTGGATCAACCTCTTTCACATGATGAAGTCATTGAAACAACGGAAAAAGTACGTGCTAACTTCTTAAGCTTAGTTAAAAGCATTGTAGAAAAAATTCAATCCTAATCAAATTAAAAAGGTGATAAAACAATGAGAATGGTTGATCTAATTGAAAAAAAACGTGATGGGAAAGAATTAACAAAGGAAGAGATCCATCATATTATCAAAGGCTATACCTCAGGAGACATTCCTGATTACCAAATGAGCGCTTTTACAATGGCTGTTTACTTCCAAGGCATGACTGATCAAGAACGTGCTGAATTAACGATGGCAATGGTACATTCGGGTGACACGATTGACTTAAGTGAAATTAAAGGAATAAAAGTGGATAAACATAGCACAGGTGGG
>JAPSLU010000425.1 GCA_031180405.1 Bacillus sp. (in: firmicutes)
AAAACACGCCTACGAAGAAGCACAAATTACTGGAGTCCCTACGTTTATTATTGGGGAAGAGCGAATTTCTGGAGCTGCTAGTAAAGAGGTGTTTGAAAAAGTAATTGAACAGGAGAGCCAAAAGGTAAAAGCGAATGGTTTTGATGTCATTCAGTGCTCCCTTGATGGCGACTCTTGCTAAGAGGGGAAACTTATGCTTTTATTCACTTTAATTATACAAGTTGTTATTGGAACGCTATTCGCTTTCCTTTCTTTCCTTGCGTTCACGGGAACTAACTATACAAAAGAAAAAATGATACATTTAAAATTACCTAATTATTTTGGCTATGTTACAGGATCCGTACAATTAATTGGCGGACTGTTTATGCTAGTTGGTATTTGGTATAAAGATGTTGCTGTATTAGGTGGGGTTTGGATCACGATGATCATGTTGGTTGGCATCGTGTTAAGAATGAGGGCACATGAATCCATATTAGCCACCACTCCAGCCATCATTATAGGAATATTATCCATCACTGTAAGTATAGTCAACATATAATCAGTAATTGGGGGAGTATACTTGGAATATTCATTAGACAATTTACCAAAACAAGACTGGGGGAAGAAACTTGAAGTAGAATTTAAGTATTTAGGAGAAACGCTTAAAGTATACTCAGTCATCCCGTAATCAAGGTTAATCGCAGTACCGATGGTCGGAATTTATAATGGGCTTTCCGCAGATGCTGTTTTAGTAAAGGCATTCGAGAAAAACTATAAAACGCCTTCTAAACCTAAAGTTGTGGAAAATTATGGTTTTGTACAACAGCATGCTGAACCAATTGAGCTATTATCATTTATTTATGAATTTATCTTTGATAGAGCAACAGAGGCTGAAATGAATAGATACCGGCATAATTCTAAAAATTACGAAAGTGGTCGATATATTAACTATATAAAACATGGTTTAACAATAGTCTTTCCTGACGATTGTCACACAGAGCAGGAACGCAAAGAATTTTTAGAGGAAACCGTTATACCAGATTTCAAAGCATATACAAAGGTTTTGAAGAATAAAGGAAAAAAACAAGAAGCTCGCAGAAGGCTAGGGTTTTATGTAGCTGTGGAAAGTGTTTTTGGCATTAATTTACGTTCTTTATGGCACATGGCACGTCAGAGAAGTCATGAGTTGTCCCCAAATGGTCGTGAAGCAGAGCCTCAAATTAGCAAAGTTGTGACAGAAGCAGTAAAATCGGTTGAACCCCATTTACCTCAATTTTATAATAGTTTACTAATGCAAATAAAAAAAGGGTATCGCTAGATTTATTAAAACAAAAGATAATTATTAATTAATAATATTTGTAAGTACTAAAAATATAAATATGATATTAAAGCTTTATTGAAAGATTATATGCGTCCCTCGGACTTCTCAGAGCCCGAAGTGTATTAATATGGTGAATAAATCCTAGTGAAAATCGTTAAAACGAACACCGTCAATCCTTTTATTACAAGAGATTTTTGGTGTTCGTTATTTTATATCGCCTTTTTGGGTAATGTCTGTCATCAATATCTCTATTTTAGAAGGTAGTTGTCCTCTTTGATTTATGCAATATGTTGACAAGTATATATATGCAACCAATATGGTAACAAGGGAGGGATTACAAATGATTAATACTCGTCTTTCTGTTGCAATCCATATCCTGGCTTTAGTCGCTTTTAATTCGAAGCTGTCTTCTGAACAGATTGCTGATAGTGTGACAACTAATCCAGTTGTCATTAGAAGAATTAGCAGTAATTTTAAAAAAGCTGGTTTATTAACTTCTAGAGCTGGAGTATCTGGCTTTTCAATAACTAGAGACCCAAAAGATATTACGTTATTAGACATCTATAAAGCTGTTCATCTAGAAAAAGAATTATTTTCCATTCATGATAAACCAAATCCTGATTGCCCTGTTGGGAAGAAAATACAAGTTACATTGGATGTTACTTTTGAAAGTGTCCAATCCGCAATGGAAAACGAATTAAATAATAAAACGCTTCAAGAAGTTATGGATTTTCTCTTTAAGTAAAGGGATGATTTTTTTATCTAAACTATAATGAATTTAGAAATTGTGTTGACAAAATTACTTGTAACAATTATAGTTACATTAGGTTGATCAACCAAATACAAAAAAGGTTCACTCTCATAACAATCTTGAGAGAAAATTTTTTAACTAAGTTGTAACTACTTTAGTTACACCTATATTAACTAGTAGTAAAATATTAAGGAGTGGATAATATGAATAAGCCTATTTTATCAATCGGTCTTTTATTGGTTTTAGCTATTTTATTAGTGGCATGTGGTTCTAATAATAATAGCTCAGAAATAACAGAAAAAAAGTCTAGTCAAAATCAGGAGGTTAGCGAAATGACGAATAAAGAAAAAGCTGTCGCAGTGTTGGAGAGTTTAGAAAGTGGAGAAAAAGAGTCA
>JAPSLU010000072.1 GCA_031180405.1 Bacillus sp. (in: firmicutes)
AGCCCCACTAGGGTCTAGCTAATTTAAATTTAAGGCAAAAAACGCCTTCTATTCTAAAATATTTTATGTTTGTTTTAACATAATGATTATAGCCAGAGGGATGTTTCTCGCGAATCTAGAAAGTAAGAGATAGGTATGTTATTATTCTAGTAAAGGAATATTTTAATATCATAAAAAAACTCCAATCATTTAACCTCAAGTTTTTGATAAAAACCAATCTTAATACTATTAGTTTATTGAAAATAAAAGAGAGGATGTACATCATGGGAAAGGTAATCATCTTTTTTTTCATTTTCATTGTTTGTGTACCTTTTTATCATTTAGCAAAAGCCTTCCCAGAAGGTATACCACTTTCCACCTATCAGTTTGAGAAGACTAATTTTTCACATTCAAAGCCTATTGTTGGTGAAATGATTTCGTTACCAAGCTTAAATTTTTCAGAAGATGACGCTATTAAGATGATAAATAATATACAAAAAGTTGACGATAACATCTTATTACTTGCAGCTGAGGAAAGTATTCAAATAAAATTATTTACAGGGTCATTAACAAACCAGAATGGATTAAGCAATTTGAAAAATGTGAAACCAAGAGGATATGGGGAGAATAATCCGAATTGGGAGCTTGTTCCAGGTATGAATAATGGTCGTGTTGTTTACGCAAAAATAGGACATAGTGAATTTGGAAAAGGGCACGGATCCATATGTTTGGAATTACATGAATTTGCACATGCTATTGATCGCTATGTTTTTCATTATGTTCGTCTTGATCCTATTTTCACCAATATATGGAAACGAGAAGTAAATTTACTATTTCCGTTGAATGCTTATTTTATACAATTTCCAGAGGAGTATTTCGCAGAAACCTTCGCGATGTATTACTTTGATGAGAGAAGTAATAATCTGCTTAATGAGACCGCCCCGTTAACCTTTAAGTATATTAAGTCGTTAGAGAAAAAGGCTGTTGAACAACAAAACTATTTATATGTGAATTCCCATTATTAAATTGTAATGGTAAAATACATGAAGAATTAAAAGTAAGGGAAGTGTCTTAATGAAACAGTACTTAGATTTATGTAAGCATGTACTTGATAATGGTGTAAAAAAAGAAGACCGAACAGGTACTGGGACAATCAGTACGTTTGGATACCAAATGAGATTTAACCTCCAAGAGGGGTTTCCACTTATCACGACAAAAAAACTTCACACAAAATCAATAATTCATGAACTTTTATGGTTTTTAAAAGGCGATACGAACGTAAAGTATCTTCAAGAGCATGGTGTAAGAATTTGGAATGAATGGGCAGATGAAAATGGTGAATTGGGACCTGTTTATGGACATCAGTGGAGAGCGTGGCCGGCAAGGGATGGTTCAACAATCGATCAAATTTCAAATGTAGTAGATCAAATTAAAAATAATCCCGATTCTAGAAGATTAATTGTATCTGCTTGGAATGTTGCGGATGTCGATCATATGGCACTACCACCATGTCACTGCTTCTTTCAGTTTTATGTTGCGGAAGGAAAGCTTTCCTGTCAATTATATCAACGTTCTGCCGATGTATTTTTAGGAGTACCTTTTAACATTGCATCGTATGCATTACTTGTTCATATGATGGCAAAAGCGACAAATTTAGAGGTTGGAGATTTTGTACACACTTTTGGAGATGTTCATATTTACACAAATCATATTGAACAGGTTAAAGAACAGCTACAAAGAGATCCACGCCCATTACCTACATTAACGATAAATAAAGAGGTTACCTCTATTTTTGATTTTTCTTTTGAAGATTTCTCAATTGATCAATATGATCCTCATCCACATATTAAAGGAGCTGTGAGTGTTTGATTTCTTTAATTGTTGCAATGGATAAAAATCGTCTTATTGGAAAAGAGAATCAATTGCCTTGGCATATCCCTCAAGATTTAGCATATTTTAAAAAAATAACATTGAATCACAAAATTGTAATGGGACGAAAAACATTTGAATCAATTGGGAGACCTCTTCCAGGCCGTGAGAATATTATATTAACTCGAGATCCATCGTATTCACAAGAAGGGTGTACGATCATGCACTCCATTGATGAAATAATGATGCTTTCTTCGGGTTCTGATGAAGAAATATTTGTGATTGGTGGAGCAGAAATTTTTAAAGAAATTTTATCAAATAGTAATCGTCTATATATAACAGAAATTGACCATGAGTTTGATGGAGATACTTATTTTCCTGAAACTGTTGATACAGAATGGAAGATTATTTCAACTGAAAAAGGGATTAAGGATGAAAAAAATCCGTACGAGTATAAATTTGTTGTTTATGAAAAAATAAATAAATAAAATAGCAGGACAAGCCAGTATTAAAAACTGATTTGTCCTGCTTTTTATGGTAATAGGTAAAGCAATACAGAAAAGAAATGGAGAACGGTACCCGCAAGTACGAATAGATGCCATATTGCATGGTGGTATTTGAAACCACGCCATACATAAAATACAGCTCCGATTGTGTATAAAACCCCTCCAATGACTAGTAGAATCACACCATTAAAAGGTACGTTTGAAATGATATGATTCCAAGCGAATACAATTAACCACCCCATAATAACGTACATAATTGTTGAGAAAAATAAATATTTCTTAACAAAGAAAGATTTGAAAACTGTCCCACCTATTGCAAGTCCCCATACGATTCCAAATAAAGTCCAACCGATCCATCCTTTAACGGCAATAAAAAGGAATGGAGTGTATGTTCCAGCTATAAAAAAGTATATAGCTGAATGATCCAAAATCTCAAAAAAATCTTTTGCTTTGCCTGCTGGGAAACTGTGAACAAGTGTAGATGCTGTATATAATACCACCATTGTAGCACCGAAAAGTGTAAAGCTAACAATATGCCAAGCTGTTCCATATAAAGAAGAAAAGACCACTAAGATAACTAATCCTGCAATACTTAATAAGCCGCCTATTCCATGTGTAACTGAATTTGCAATTTCCTCTCCTTTAGAAAAGGTATGTGTATTTGCCATGAATTTCTCCTTTCATTCCCTGGTGTAAAACCTAGAAAAATTCTATTTATAAATAACCAACTCATTATACCACTAATTGATTTAAAAAACATTTTTACCAATTATGGTATCATTGAATAAATAGTAATTAGTTTTGAACAATTTCTTGTAGTGACGAGAGTATATGATTATAAAAAGCTTGATCTTCAAAATCTTGTTCTGTCCAGTTATTGTACATCCAAAAAAGCATTTCTCTCGGGTTATTAAATACTTCGCCACTTGTATCCGCCTCTCTAATCATATAACGTCCGTTGTCTGCGTCTGCAACAACTAAACAGGGGATTGCACTATTCTTACTAAGTATTTCATACTCCATTATTTTACCACCTCTCAATTGTTAGTGTATTAATAATGAGTGACATTAATCGTAAATCTTAAAATAATGTAAAAGTTTATAATATTTCCTTTATATTTTGAATATTCATGATATAATTTCAAATTAACAAGCAGTTGAAAGGACCGTGACAATGAAACAAGCTATCAATGATTTACACAATGTATATGTAGAAGATATTTTAAAAGCACATCATTTATTAAAAGATGTTGTGACACATACACCTTTACAGAAAAATGAGCAACTTTCTGAAAAATACCAATGTAATGTTTACTTAAAGCGTGAGGATTTACAAGTAGTACGTTCATTCAAAATCAGAGGAGCTTTCAATAAGATTAAGCAGCTTGATGTAAATGCTACTGTTAATGGCATTGTGTGTGCCAGTGCAGGAAATCATGCTCAAGGTGTGGCTTATTCTTGTAGGCAATTAAAAATACATGGAAAAATTTTTATGCCTTCAACTACACCAAGACAAAAGGTATCACAGGTAGAACTATTTGGGAAAGAATATGTTGAAATTATTTTAACCGGGGATACGTTTGATGATGCATACCAAAACGCTGTTGTGTGCAGTGAAGCAGAAAAGCGGACATTTATCCATCCTTTTGATGATTCAGAAGTCATAGCTGGCCAAGGTACAGTCGCTGTAGAAATCCTAAATGATTCAGATGTCGAAATTGATTATGTAGTAGCCGGAGTTGGTGGTGGAGGTCTTATTTCAGGTATTGGGACATATTTTCATGCTATTTCTCCTTCAACAAAAATAGTAGGTGTTGAGCCAGAAGGCGCCCCAGCACTTTTCCAGTCAAGGATTGAGAGCAAGGTTGTAACTCTTGAAAAAATAGATAAATTTGTGGATGGAGCAGCAGTTAAAAAGGTCGGCAACAAAACTTTTTCAATTTGTCAAGATGTTGTTGAAGAAGTGCTATTGGTACCTGAGGGAAAAATCTGTACAACCATTTTAGAGCTTTATAATGAGAATGCCATTGTTGCAGAACCAGCAGGTGCTTTATCTATATCCGCACTTGATTTTTTACGAGATCAAATTAAAGGGAAAAATGTTGTTTGTGTTGTTAGTGGTGGAAATAACGATATTGGTAGGATGCAAGAAATTAAAGAGCGTTCTATGATTTATGAAGGCTTACAGCATTATTTTATTGTTAATTTTCCTCAACGTGCAGGCGCTCTTCGAGAATTTCTTGATGAAGTGTTGGGACCTAATGACGATATTACTCGTTTTGAGTACACAAAGAAAAACAACAAAGATAATGGACCTGCATTGGTAGGAATTGAATTAAAACAAAAAGAAGACTATGAGCCGCTTCTTCAACGAATGAATAAAAAAGGTTTTTTCTATACAGAAGTAAATAAAGATAGTAATTTGTTTCATTTATTAATTTAAACCAAAATGGTTTGAAAGCCCCGTGAACAACTGGTTTGCGAGGCTTCTTTTAATCAAATTAGATGCTAAAAAAAAATTTCGTATAGACAAATTTAGACAGACTTTCATTATAAATTGGGGTATAATATAGGAAACGGGTGAAAAAGAGGATTGATAACTTGTTATTCAAGAGCCTAGAGTTCAAGTTAATGAGTGGACAGAAGGTAAAGATTACTGATATACCAGTATTGGAGGAAGATAACAAATACCGTTTCATGCTTCAAATCCGTTTACAAAAGTTTATAACATCAATTCATGCTCAAAGAAATCCAAAAAGTATTTATTCATTTAAAGATTATTTGAAAAGACTGCTAAAATGGCCAGATTACGAGGCGATATACGGTAGCAGTATTCTAAAAAACAATGCATAGAAGAAAGGGAGCCGGATATACTGGTTCCCTTTCTTTGTTCTTGCTTAGGAATATATTAAATCCTGTGCTGTGGATAAGTGCTTTACACTCAGCTCAAGCAGTCTTGCAAAAAAGATAAGATGCCTGCCTAGCCCCTCTCTAAGGTTTAGTTAATTTAGAAATGAAGGAAAAGAACGCTTTCAATTTTAAGTCACCATACTCTGCCTGAGGCTGATCAAGTCTTTTGCGCTTTTTTTCATATTGATTGTGTGTTGTTAAATTGTATAATAGAAGTTAGTATTTTTAGGGATGTGATGGTTTGACCAAAGTGAAAATTGTAACAGACTCAACGGTTGACTTAAGTAAAGAAATTATAGAAAAATATGATATTACGATTGTACCGCTTTCCATAACAATTGATTCAAAAAATTATATTGATGGTGTTGATATTACTCCAGATATATTTATTGACATGATGAGTCATGCAAAGGAACTTCCTAAAAGCTCTCAGCCCCCTGCAGGAGAATTTTTAAAAATATTCGATGAATTAGGTAAAGATGGAAGCGTTATTATATCTATTCATATGACAAAGGGAATGAGTGGTACTGCTCAATCAGCGGAAACGGCAGCGCAAATGTCATCTTCAGAAGTAACTGTCATTGATTCTATGTTTATTTCAAAAGCATTAGGTTTTCAAGTAATCGAATCGGCCAAGATGGCTAAAAATGGTGCAACAAAAGAAGAAATCCTTCAAAGAGTTGAGGAAATTCGCAAAAACACAACATTATATGTCTGTGTTGATACACTAGACAATCTCGTAAAAGGCGGCCGAATTGGCCGTGGTAAAGCTCTAATCGGCTCACTTCTAAATATTAAGCCAATTGCAAAACTACAAGATGGTGTATACACACCGATTGGAAAAGTAAGAAGTCATTCACAAGCAGTAAAATATTTAGCTAAACAATTTGCAGAGGATGTGAAAGGAAAAACAGTTAAAGCAATTGGAATCGCCCATGCAGATGCTTATGAATTCGCTTTAAAGCTGGAACAGGCTGTAATAGATATTAGTCCGAACAGCATTGTCGATATTTCCTTTACGACTCCTATTATTTCTACACATACAGGAAGAGGAGCAATGGGATTTATGTTTTATGCAGAATAGGCCAAAGATTAATACGACTTAATATGATCATTCATTACATTGATGTCGAATGTAGTGAATGTCCCATATGAAGTCGTATTTTTTAGTTTTTTTACAACAGTGATTGTTACATTGCCAAAATTGGAAATGCACCTAACTCGTGAACTTTTCATAAAAATATTGTAAGGAATATACATTAACTTTTAAAAAGAACGAGAACGATACATAAAGAACAATTTTGACTAGGTGGTGTTCAAAATCGCAAAAAAAGTGTTGTTTATTGGTGACTTTGGGATCGATGATATAGTGGCATTACTTTTTGCTTATTATAGTAAGGAAATTGACATTGTTGGAATTGTAGTCGACTATGGTAATATATCTAAGGACCACGCTATGAGGACTGCGACTTATATAAAGGAATTAACAAATTTAACAGGAATACCAATAATTGGTGGAGCGGTTAGGCCATTAACTGGTGAAGAGCCAACCTATTTTCCAGAGATTCATGGAGAATATGGATTAGGTGCGATCAAACCGGATGTAACAGAACCAATACCTGAATTTGAAAACTTTCATGAAATAGAAGCAGTCATTGAATCTTATCCAAATGAAGTTGTTATTGTTAATGTTGGGAGATTAACATCCTTAGCAACCGCCGTAGTTCTTTATCCGAATCTTCTCTCACAGGTAAAGGAGTTTTTTATTATGGGAGGCGCATTTCTGTATCCAGGAAATGCTACGCCCATAGCAGAAGCTAATTTTTATAGTGATCATTATGCAGCAAATCTAGTTTTAAGCAAAGCGCAAAAAGCTAGAATTTTCCCTCTTAATGTAACGAATTATGCAATTATGCCAGATAATTTTATTAATGATCTAGACAATCATTTTACAAGTAAAGGCGATCAAGCAGGAATGTTATTAAAGCCAATTATCAATTTCTATACAAAATGGTATAAACAAAGAGACCCTTCCATTACTGGAGGACCACTACATGACCTATTAACAATCTGGGCTGTTGCAAATACTCAACATATTGAGTTTCTCGAAAAGCCAGTTAAAGTAAGTACAGAAAGTGATGATGCTCGGGGCCAAAGTATAGGTGATTTTAGACCATATAAAGAGCTTGCAGATTATCCAACACATTTCATAGCAGTTAAATTTGACCATGCATTTTTTTTAGAAGATGTTTATTATACATTCAAACATAAATAAAAACGTAAGTCATAAAATCTTCACACGCTTAAACCTTTAACTTTCTTGGCTATTTTGATAAACTTTCTATGTTAAAGAAAATGAAGGGTGAAGATTTATCATGATCAAAAAAAAGCAGTTCAAAGTTTTTATACTAGGTTTTCTTCTACTGTTTCTCACAGCTTGTGGAAGTCAATCACCGATTAAAGACCCTCTAAATTATGAAGTACAATCGTTCCAATATAAAAATCAAGGAAATGAAACCGTCTCATTAAATGATCTGAAGGGGACAACATGGGTAGCAAATTTTATCTTCACTAATTGTGAAACTGTTTGTCCACCAATGACTGCTCATATGAGTGAATTGCAAAAAAGGATGAAGGATGAAAGCTTGGATACTAGAATTGTTTCTTTCAGTGTAGATCCTGAAAATGATACACCTGAAAAAATAAAAGAATTTACTAGACCTTATTTCATTTCTTTTGGGAATTGGGATTTCTTAACGGGTTATTCTCAAGCTGAAATTGAAGCTTTTGCAAGAGATAGCTTTAAGACAATTGTCCAAAAGCCAAAAAATAATGCTCAGGTCATCCATGGTACGTATTTCTATTTAATTGATCAAAACGGCATTGTGATGAAGGATTATAATGGTGTCGAAAACCCACCTTATGACCAAATAATTAAAGATATTAAAGCACTAAATCAACAAAATTGACTAGATAAGGTCAGATTTCACATAAAACACATTATATGGCACAGATCAAAGGATTTAAAGCTATATATCGTGTTAGTGATGTCTGGCCTTTCCTATTTGATTTTATTTAAGTCTATTTGTAAACTTTCTTGTTATTATAACTAACAGCACTATTTAAGTTTAGTGGATCTTTTCTACTTAGTATCGAAATAGATAGTATAAAATTCGACTTTGTTTTGATTCTATTTCTACTCAATTTTTGCTTAGGCCTCGTGTTTTCTTACAGCGTCATACCGAGGGCTATAAAGTGGGTAAGAACAAAAATTTAGTATCAATGATATAATTGGTTTTTAGATTAGAAGACAGGGTGATTCTATGTTTCGAACATTAATAATGATTAGTTTAATAGGATTTTTCATGACTGGATGTATGTCAGAATCAATATCAACTCTTGAAACAAATCCAGTCTCGTTAACTAAGAAAGAAGAGCCAGCTGAAGAGTTTATTCCTAAGACAGTTAAGCTTGTGGCACTTGGAGATTCTTTAACAAAAGGTGTCGGGGATGAGGCTAATGAAGGTGGATTTGTTGGCAGAATGACTGAAATGCTCGAGCAACAGAAAGAAATTAAAGAAGTACAAGTAGAAAACTTCGGAGTAAGAGGCTTTAAAACAACGAATCTTCAAAATAAGTTAAAAGAAGAGGAAGTTACCCAAGCCTTAAAAGATGCCGATATGATTGTTATGACGATTGGTGGGAATGACATTATGAATGTTGTTCGTAAAAATATCTTCTCATTGGACTTTGAGCCGTTTCGTGAAGAACAAATAAACTTTGAAAATAGATTAGAGGATATTTTCACTACAATCCGGGGATTTAATAAGGATGCCCCTGTAATATTTGTTGGGTTATATAATCCATTTAAATTCATGTTGCCAAACTTAACCGAAATTGATCAAATTATTGACGAATGGAATATTACGTCAAAACAGATGATAACTAGAGACGAAAATGGGGTATTTGTATCCGTAGATGATATTTTTTCATCAGACAAGGATCAAAAGCTGCTGTATAAAGATGAGTTTCATCCTAATGAGAGTGGGTATACTTTAATGGCAGACCGCGTTTACCAAGCTATAACAGATGCAGACATTACCATGAAGTTTGTAGGAAGAAATGAGTGATTTTTATGAAAAAATGGAAGACAATGTTTCTTATACTCGCAGGTATTAATTTGATTTTTTTCATTCTCGTAGTATCTTTTTTAGCAATGCCAATTGACAAACCAAATATGAGTGAAAAAAAACAAGAAACGGTTACTCAAGAAACAGTTCCCTTTCTTATCCGTTCCGAAAAAAGTACGTTGACGAGATTAGTGAATCATTATCTAGAGAAAGAAACAGATCAAGAAAACTTGAAATATTCTGTTGAATTAAAAGATAAGGTTATTGTATATGGGGTTATAAAGGCATTCAGTAAAGACATTGACATGAAACTCGTCCTTGAACCAAATGTTGAAAATGATGGAAATGTGCAATTACTTGTGAATGAATTATCTATTGGCCAATTGAAACTCCCAGTATCTTATGTATTAAAGTACATGAATACGTATTATGATCTTCCCAAGTATGTTGTAATCGATTCAAGTGAGAAACTCATTGATATTCATTTGGATGAATTAACGTTAAAAAATGGATTAAGTGCTCGAGCGGAATCGTTTAATCTTGAAACGGATGATATTACTTTTACATTATATGTTCCATTACCATAGGTCTAACCTTGTTAGGCCTTTCATTTTGGGTTAGGAGTAAAAATACTATAATCTCATCTGTTTTATAAATGATACGAAATACCCTCCTGTGTAAGCTAGAATGGAATTGGTAAAACATGTATAATAATAGGATAGTATGTCGAATGAAGTATTTATAGATTACTAGAATTTAAGTCTTTAAGAATGAAAAAGAGGCCTGTTCCCTTATCTATTTAGAGAGGAGGAGCGAAATGTTTTGCATAAACTGTGGAGCTAATTTTGAAGGAAAGTCAGCAAATTACTGTTCGAATTGTGGGAAGAGGCTAGAAGAACAGCTAAACCCATCATCATATAGGAAAAAGAAAATGATTTTATATCTAACCCCAATCATAAGTTTACTACTTGTTTCCGCAGGGCTTATATTAACAAATTTTTATGAGTCGAATGTAAATGCTACTGTACTAAGTCTTCAAGAAAAAGCTGAAACAGCCGCTTTAGCTGGAGAATATAATAAAGCTCTATCTTATATCAATTCTGGCCTGTCATACCGAGATCAATATGATGTATTGGCAAAAGAAAAAGAAATTATTGAATCGATCATTGAATTGAATAAAGATTTGAATGATATTGAGAGGAAAATATTAGAAAAACGCTTCGGAGATGCACAACAGGAGATCAATGTGATTAAAAAACAAGTTGACACAACTCGTTCACCCTTGTTTGTGAAACTATCATATGAAATTGAGCAAGTTGAAACAAGTGTTATGGTCGGAGCTATGAAAGAAGAAATTAATCAACTTTTGACAATAGATGATTTAGCTGAAAAATTGTCAACTCTATATACAATGGATATTCAGGAAGCTACTGAGGTAAAGCAGCAAATTTATATGAAAATGGTGAGTATTAGCTCAACTGAAGCCGAAAAAAATCTTGAGAATAAACATTTTAATCAGGCCCTTCATTCGGTTGATGAGGCATTGCAATATGTTGTTAATAACGAAAAATTATTATCTTTAAAAGAGAGAATTATTGAAGAGAAAACAGCATTTGAATTAGCCGAAGAGGAACGTTTTAATAAAGCACTCCAAGCTGCAAAAAAAGAGGAACAGCTAAACCTTACAAAAGCTATAGAGTTAATGGATGTAATAGTCAATGTAGATAAATATGGAGATGCTTTTATTAATGGATCTGTTAAAAATAACGGTACAGAAACAGTCCATTCAATTGTCATTGAGTTCAAAGTGCTAGATGAGAATAATAAAAAGCTAGAAGAAGGAAAAACAAATGTTTTCCCAAACAAATTAAAGCCAGGTGAAACAGGCGATTTCGAGCATGTTTCATATTCAACCAAAGAAAAAGCCAATGTAGAGATTACGAATATTTCATGGCTGTTAGAAGACAAGGAAGGATAATTTATGAAAAATAGAATTGTTTTTAGTATCATAGTATCCCTTCTAATTTGGATTGCAGGTGCAGTAGGATTTTTCTATATCAAAGAACATACCGCAAGCAAGATCTTCGCAGAATCAATGATCTTAAAAAAAAATGAGGGTATAACTAAGCACCAATCACCTCCAGAAATAAAAGAAATCATAAGGGAAGCTCAAAAAAAAGTTGTAATGGTTGAATTAGAAGATGGAACTGTGGGTTCAGGATTTTTATACAATCATAAAGGTGATATCATAACTAATGCACATGTTGTGAGTGGTGCGAAGGATGTTAAGATTCGTACAACAGACGCCAAGGGATATGATGGAAAGGTAATAGGCATTAGTACTGAGACAGATGTTGCGGTAGTTAGAGTTGAGGCCTTAGAAAATGTTGAGCCATTAAACCTATCCCCAGATACAATGCTTGAATTGGGAGATGAAATCTTAGCATTGGGAAGTCCCTTAGGTTTTCAGAATACAGTAACAACCGGAATTATTAGCGGAACCGACAGAGATTTAAATGTGGAACCGTATAAGTATAATAATGTTTATCAAATATCTGCGCCTATTGCACCGGGAAACAGTGGTGGACCATTAATTGACAGGCAAACCGGGAATGTTGTCGGAATAAACTCGGCGAGGATCGAACAAGGAAACATTGGTTTTAGTCTCCCTATTGGAACAGTACTATCTTTAGTTAATAGTTGGTCAGAAACTCCTATGAAAAACCTCCCGATGTTAGAAGCAATCGATGTTCCTAAAGAAATAGATGAAAACAAAATCTTAGAAACTTCAGATTATCTTGTCAGCTATTTCATTGAGAGTATTAATTTTAAGGATTTTGTGACTGCATATTCATTATTAGGAAGTGATTGGCAATCAAAAGTTGATTACCAATCATTTAGAAATGAGTACCTGAATATCCTTTCAATAAGTATAGAAGAGCTTAAGACGATTAAAAATGAAGATATAGTTACAGTGGAAACAGTACTATCAACTGTTCAACAAACAGATATTGGGAAAAAAACTACTTTAAAAAAGGTGAATTACGTGATAGCATACGAGAATGACCAAGCTAAGATCATAGCAGAAGTTCACAAGGACTAGTCGTTTTTAAGTTTAAAGATTCTAGAACAAGAGATGATGAATATGGGGGCTAGCTATGCGAAATAAAGTTGTTTTATTTGCTCTTGTGGCGATTCTTATTTCATTTGTTTTTGGTGGAATAGCATGCCAGGAGCTGGTTGCAGAAAATATGGATGAGGTTTATTTAAATCTTGCTTACAGTACAATGTGTTTAAGTGTTGCATTTTACTTATGGCATGTAAAAGATGAAAAAACAAAATCATAAATATGAAAACTGAGAGGATTACCGCCCCTCAGTTTTTACTTTATATTTTTTATGAACCTTCTTCTTCAGTTTCTACTTCTTCAGTACTTTCTTCAGCGCCTTCTTCAGTACCTTCTTCAGTTTCTTCTACATTTGTTTCTTCCTGTTCTGTATCCTCTGCGTTGTTACATGCAGCCATCAAAAATACAGCAAGTAATGATGCTCCAACTTTTAATAATAAGCTCTTATTCATTCTTATTCCTCCCATGTAACGTTTGAGTGATCACCTTTGAACCAGCTGGCTCAATTTAATAATAATGGAAATTGGTGGCTAGTATACGGTTTTTACAAAAACTGTACATGATCTTAAAATTTTTATGATAGATTAAAAAATAATTAATATTATTTACAGAAAATTATTGTAAAACCAGGAAAAAAAGTCCTTTTTTTTACTATATATCAGACAGTAGTCTTGCTTATAGTTTTTTTTGAATCTACATATTTCTTAAAATGAACGGTAAAAATAATGATAGTATTCTAATGAAGGAGGAAAAGTAAGTGAAAAAAACTAAATTCAGTTATGAGTCAGATGGAAAAATGGGGAAAAATAATGGAGATAAGCCACAGAAGAAAACCCCCAAAAAAGGCCATATGTTTTTTAACACAACTCAAGATAGTGAATAATAAATTAGGAAGGCTCACAATCGAAACCATGTATGTGAGCCTGATTTATGTTTTTTGTTATTGATTGATCTGCGCTCTTTTGATAAATGAAAGTTCATCTTCTATTAGACCACATGTACCACATTGTACTCGGTAATCAGGTCCTTTGTAAGAGATATGGAAGGGGTCCAAAGAAGATTGGTCGATTTCCTCCATAATATCTCCAGTTTGGGGGTTTAATTTTACAGACTTAACTTGTTGTTGAATAATATTAAATCTTGTTCGATTTGTTTTGCAATTTGGACATAAATATGGCGATGACATTTAATCATTTACCTCCTATGGAATTGTTCTTTTATTATTCACAACAGGCTTCATTTTATGTAAAAAAGGATGACTCTGAAAAGTCACCCTATATAGATATTAAGCTTTTAATAGTTTGTTAAATAAAACTATAAAATTTTTTATATCTTCTTCACTGAAATCGTTAAATTTGTTCAATAAAAAATCTGTCTTTTTCTTTTCGAATAATAGTAATGTTTTTTTACCTTCTTCAGTTAGATGTATGTCAACAATTCTTCTATCTTGAAGAGAACGAATACGATCGATCCAGTTCTTTTCGATTAACGAGTCTGTAACAGCTGTAATATGAGATGCAGAAACATTTAACATTTTGGACAAGTCAGATGATTTTTTAGGGCCAAGTTCATATAAAGTTTTTAAAATAAAAAATTCATTTCTAGACATTTCGTTTTCATAAACGATATTCATTTCTTGACGCAACTTTTTATATACATCGCGCATTAATGCTTCCATTTCATACATTTTTTCCTGACGATTATTCAAGCTATTTTCCTCCGACCTTGCTAAGAATCCTTTTATTTAGACTAAGGAATGTTTAAGGTTGTGTCAAGCTTATAATAGGGGAGCAACTGATGAAGGAATAAAGCAGTTTACTTTTCTTGTTTTCATTAAATGCTATATAATAAGCATTAGTTAATAAAAAGGTAAGGTAAGGTGATTTAATCGATGAGTAAGCACAAGCTAGAACTAGCGACATTCGCAGGTGGTTGTTTTTGGTGTATGGTCCAACCTTTTGATGAATTGCCAGGAATTGAAAGTGTTATATCCGGTTATACAGGTGGGGAGAAAGAAAACCCGACATATGAAGAAGTTTGTTCAAATGCAACTGGACATTTAGAAGCTGTTCAGATTACGTTTAATCCAGTTATTTTTCCATATGAAAGGTTATTAGAGCTATTCTGGCAACAAATTGATCCCACTGATGATGGTGGACAATTTTATGACCGGGGCGAATCTTATCGGACAGCAATTTTTTATCATTCGGAAGAGCAAAGAAAGCTTGCGGAAGAATCAAAAGAAAAACTAGAAAATAGTAAAAGATTTTCAAAACCAATTGTCACGATGATTGTTAAAGCAAAGCCCTTTTATCCTGCGGAGGAATACCACCAAGATTTTTATAAAAAAAGTACTGGTCGATATAAACAGTATCGACAGGGTTCTGGTAGAGATCGTTTTATTGAGCAACATTGGCAAGAGAAGGACAAAAATCAATTAAAAGCAACTTTAACACCCATACAGTATGAGGTAACACAAAATAATGGAACAGAGCCACCGTTTCACAATGAGTTTTGGAATCATGATGCAGAGGGCATTTACGTTGATATTGTTTCAGGAAAACCTTTATTCAGTTCAAAAGATAAATATGATGCAGGTTGTGGATGGCCAAGCTTTACGAAGCCAATTCAGGATTTAGAAGTGGTTGAAAAATTGGATACAACTTATGGAATGATCAGAACAGAAGTAAGAAGTAAAACAGCTGATTCACATTTAGGTCATGTTTTCAATGATGGACCAGGTCCAAGCGGTTTAAGATATTGTATTAATTCTGCTGCTTTAAGATTTATACCAAGAGAAGAATTAGAAAAAGAAGGGTTTGGAGAATACATCCAATTATTTGAAGAGTAATTTTTATCAAAAGGCTGATTAAGAGTAATCAGCCTTAAGCTGTTTATAAATTTCCTAGACACTTTTCATCTGATTAAATAAAATATGGATATAGTGGAGAAAAAGGAGTGGCTTTTATGGCGGTTATAGGTTTTGAACATGTAGGGGTTCAAATAGCTGATATTGATCGATCAATTTCATTTTATCAAGACGTAGTAGGCTTAAAATTACTAGATCAATTTATACATACCGACGGAAAGATGAAATTGGCTTTTTTAGGAGTGAACGATCAAATCATTGTAGAATTAATAGAAGGCTATAATCCTAACTTACCTGATGAGGGAAAAGTTCATCATATTGCCTTTAAAGTTGATAATATCGAGGTCGAAAAAAAGAGATTACAGGATGCTAATGTTAAATGGATCTTTGAAGATATCACGGTTTTACCTAATGGTGCAAAATATATCTTCTTTAGAGGACCAGACCAGGAATGGATTGAATTCTTTGAAAAATAATCAGTAAGAAAAAAACGATTTGTTACATACAGATCGTTTTTTTCTTATTGATTATTAAATAGCAATATTTATTTAAGATAAAAAATAAGTTTTACCTAAAAAATGGGCGAATGCACATGCAATACAACCTACCCATGACATAAAGTAAAGGGAAATCTAAATTAAGTCATGAGGAGTGAATCAATATGCATTGTTATTATGATCATGGATACCCATACACAGGTGGTTACGGTTATGGAAATAGCTTCGTTTTAATCGTAGTACTTTTCATCTTGTTAATCATCGTCGGTGCAGCTTATATTAACTAATAATTTAAATTGGTGGGAGCCCTTTTATGGGCTCTTTTTCTTTGCAGAATTAATCATTGTCAACTTATTTGTAATTTAAGTTGACAATGATCGAACCATTCATTAGCATAAATAATAGAAATAGTTAGGGGGTAGGATGATATGGATTGGGAATTGTTGGCGAGTGAAGTGATAAATGGAAGACTATTAAAAGAGGAAGAAGCGTTATCAATTTTACATTGCTCAGATGATGACTTGTTAAAATTACTAAATGGTGCTTTTAAAATTAGAAGACATTATTATGGGAAAAAAGTAAAGTTAAACATGATTATGAATACAAAATCAGGATTATGTCCAGAAAACTGTGGTTATTGTTCTCAGTCAATTGTGTCTAAGGCACCTATTGAAAAGTTTAGAATGCTAGATAAAGAGACGATCATGGCAGGGGCAAAAAAGGCTCATCATCTAAAAGTTGGTACCTACTGTATCGTTGCCAGTGGAAGAGGACCAACTCAAAAAGAAGTCAGCCATGTAGCATCTGCAGTTCAAGAAATTAAGGAGAAGTATGGCTTGAAAGTTTGTGCGTGCTTAGGAATTTTGAAGCCTGATCAAGCTAGGAAGCTTAAAAACGCTGGGGTAGACCGATATAACCATAATGTAAACACTTCTAAAGAGCATCATTCTAGCATCACCACTTCACATACATATGATGACCGTATTAATACAATTAATCTGGTTAAAGAAAGTGGTATCTCACCATGTTCCGGTGTCATTATTGGAATGCGTGAAGCTCTCCAAGACGTTGTTAATATGGCTTATAGCCTTAGAGCTCTTGACGCCGATTCTATTCCTATAAACTTTTTACATGCAATTGATGGGACACCGCTAGAAGGTACGAATGAACTGAATCCAAGATATTGTTTAAAAGTACTTGCATTATTTAGATACATTAATCCATCAAAAGAGATAAGAATATCGGGGGGACGTGAGGTAAACCTAAGATCACTACAACCTCTTGGGCTATACGCAGCAAACTCGATATTTGTCGGAGATTATTTAACAACATCAGGTCAAGAAAGTACAGCAGATCATAAAATGCTAGAAGATTTAGGATTTGATATCGATTTTCAATATTAAAATATAGTATATTAAATTACCACAGCTAACGCTGTGGTTTTTCGGTTGGTTTTTAAACCTTTTATTCTTTTCATCGACAAGCTATAATAATAAAATATTGTCAAAGAGGGGGAATGACGAGTGAAATCCTTTTACCATTATTTAATGAAATATCGTCATCCTAAGCCAAAGGATGAGCTTTCTAAATTTGCTAATGATGCATATCTTGACCATAGCTTCCCAAGAAATACAGAAAGTTATGACGAAGTAAGCTCCTATTTAGAAATGAACGGACACTATTTACAAAGTATGTCTGTATTTGATGAGGCATGGGATAAGTACCAAAATGAAATTTTAAAAAGAATCTAATTAAAAAAGACATAGATCACGATATCTATGTTTCAATGTGTAGACAAAGTGAAATTACTAACCCCTCAGACTGATTGCTAACGCTTGCCTTTCGAGGCACGAAGCCTTGAGAGGAGCGGAGTTACCGGGGTTGGTAATGAGCACCGCAGCAAGGTGAGTAAC
>JAPSLU010000426.1 GCA_031180405.1 Bacillus sp. (in: firmicutes)
ACTGAAAACGCTGGGAAGATTGGTGTTCCACTAGGACCTTTAGGAAATATTATCGCTGTACTTAAGGAAAAAGTGAATGGGAAGAGTAATTAAGCTGCTCATTTGAGTGGCTTTTTTATATATCACAAATAAGGGAGAGAATAAAATATGAAAATGTACTATGATGCACGTAACAAATCAAATCTTGAAAAGTTAGCAAAACACACTAAGGCAGCTGCTCTAAGATGGTACGATTACTGTGTTAAGAATAATATCAACATCTTAATCTATGAAACAATTCGTACCAAGGCCAAACAACGTGAATATGTAAATAGTGGTGCTTCTCAAACAATGAATTCTTATCATATTGTTGGACAAGCATTAGACTTTGTCCCTGTGGATGATAAAGGGAATACATTGTGGAATGGTTATGGGGCAGATGATATCCAGAAGGCTATTTCATACGCTAAATCACTTGGTTTTGAATGGGGTGGAGATTGGAAGTCATTCGTAGATAAACCACATTTACAATTCAATTACAAAGGCTATGGAACGGATACATTTGAAGAAAAAACAGTTGAAGCACCAAAGACAGAAGTAAAAACAGAAGTAGTAACAAATCCAAAACCTAAAGGGAAAATTGAAACATTCCAGAACTGGTTAAATCAAACCTATAAAACAGGGATTAAATCAGATAATCTTTATGGACCTAAAACGAAAAAGGCAGCACTTATGGCCTTACAAACTGAACTAAACAGACAGTTCAATGCAGGATTAATTGTCGATGGTATTTGGGGGCCAAAGACAAAGGCAGCCATTCGCACAGTATCTAGAGGTGCAAAGGGTAATATCACAAGAATCATTCAAGGTATGCTTTATTGTTTAGGTTTTGACCCTAAAGGATTTGATGGTATCTTTGGTAATGGTTCGTACTATGCAGTTATGGCTTTCCAGAAGAAAAATAAATTAACACAGGATGGACTTGTTGGTAGAAATACTTTTGAAAAGATGTTTAAATAAGTCTAGTTATTTATAAGAGGTTCTTAATAAAATACCTCTCTTTTCCTCTGAGAGGGTTAATCTTTTTTAGATTACTATCATTCCTATTATGGAAAAATCCCATACTGTTTTTCAGATTTTAAAGTATTTTCTATAATCAATAATAGGGAAAATTGATAAATGAATGATAGATATATTAATTATATTAAAAATCAGCAAATGCTCTCTATTATTTGTCCAAACATATAATAGAATCGCTCATACAATACAGTATAACAAAAAAGGAGTTGATATAATGAAAGCAAAACCTTATAAATGGGCATCAGGAGATTGTTGTAAAAAACATGATGATCATAGCAATGAAATGGGAACTGGGCAAGCACCTTTTTCGGGTACAGGGGTAGGAACACTATTAGGTCTTACGGTCGGTACTCAAGTTAGACAATTAAGAGTAAATGGAACTTTTTTATTTGGTCTAGTTTTTCAAGGAATTATAAATGGATTCGCACAGTTTTCTGGTCCCGGATTTCCTGGTATTTTTAGAGTTGCCTTAAATGAAATCGATGTTGTATTAATTTAGTCGTATATAAAAAGTGACTTTGTGTATTTTTATTAAACTCAAAATGTTAATAGAAATTGGATAATCTTAAAGCTAATATCAAATTATTCAAGGATGTAAAGCATTTAGATTAAGTAGGAGATGCACAATCAAGATATATTTATAGATAACAATAAAGCCCTTCCTAATGGAGGGGCTTATTCTAATTCTTGGTATTTCTTCAATTTCCACAAAGCCATATCCTTTGCTGCTTCAGGGGTAGACCCATAACAATTAACAACTGTTCTTTTTTCATCTGATGCAGTTGCCATGTATGTATCCCCAAAATCATATACACGGTATCTAATCTTCCCGTGCCGATAATACCAAAACCAATTCCAAAAACGCCTTAAATATTCTAGCAATAAAAAACCTCCCTATGTAATTTGTTCTAAGAAAATTAGACTATAGGAGGATTTAGTGGATTTTAATTAAATGTAAAATTATTGTGAATTTTTTACGGAAAAATATTGTTCAAGCAATTTATTTCCATGCATCTCAATACCACGAAGTAAATGATAATAAAAAAGCCCTTCTCGCTTAGTGAGGGGCATAAAACTTAATATATAATCTATTTAAACAATTTATTCATTGCCTTTCCGGTTGCTTTTCCGACTGCTCTTCTTGCAATTCTTTTCCCAACAGTACCTTTTTTAACTGAATTAATGTCACCTAGAAGTTTAGCTAATGAATAAAGGAAACTTCTGAATTTATTAATTGACATATGGAAACATCCCCTTAAATTGGTAATTGTTATAATGCGATTTTACTACATTTTTCAGTGTAAGTAATCCATAATTAATTCCTTATCTACATCCCAATCATAAT
>JAPSLU010000073.1 GCA_031180405.1 Bacillus sp. (in: firmicutes)
TCTGAAAGATTGTTGCTAATTGACCTAATTATCTATAAGAATACACTGTTTTGTAGATATAAGGTACGTTTCTAAGAAGAAAAGATGCCACTATACTTGATATAGGGCTGTTTACTTCAAGTTACTACAAAGTATACAAAAACAGCCTTTCTTAAAATATATCTAATAAAATGAGTTCACAACTCATTGAATTTTTTTGATCATATCCACATTATTCGATATCTATTCGCGTTTAACAAGTACACACTTTCATTTCACTTAGTGTTAAAAAGTATACTATGAGATTTTACTAGGCAAGAAGCAAAAAAACAATAAAAAAACCACAAAATTCTGTTGTGGTTCGGAGTGTTTCTCATTTGGATAGCTAGTGGTAAAAAAGAAACTACGGTTCCCTTTTTATTTTTATAAGTACTTGGTTATTCATTCAGATTTTCTTGCAAACAACATTGCTCTAAAGTACCAGATTATCACTTTTCTACAGGTATAGTCAGATCATTATTCTTCATATAATTTTTGCCCCACTCATACATCGAGTCAAGAATTGGCATTAAGCTTTCACCTTGTATTGTTAAGGAATACTCTACTTTTGGTGGAACTACGGGATATACCTTTCTTTCCACAATTTGATCTTCTTCCAACTCACGAAGTTGATTCACTAACATTCGTTGTGTAATGCCAGGGATTAATGATTTTAACTCACTAAAACGCTTTGTACCTTCTTTTCCTAAATGCCATAAAATAATCATTTTCCACTTTCCTCCAATTACAGAAAGTGTTAATTCCTTCTCACAGTTAAAGTCTTTATCTTGAAATCGCGACATACCAACACCTCTTTTACACAAATATATCACATAGTATACTTTTTGACACTATGTAAAATAAATGTGCGTACTTCACATATTTATTTATACACGTTACACTGTATGCATGCACCGTATAAGTTTACAAAAAATGTGTATGTTATTTTATGTTAACAATAAAATTGAGGAGTGATAGTAGTGGAATTACAATTAGCACTAGACTTGGTTAATATACCCGAAGCAATTGAATTAGTAAAAGAGGTTGAGGAGCATATAGATATCGTAGAAATCGGAACACCTGTTGTCATTAATGAAGGACTACGTGCTGTTAAAGAAGTAAAAGCGGCATTCCCTAATCTTAAAGTTTTAGCAGATTTAAAAATAATGGATGCAGCTGGCTATGAAGTCATGAAGGCTTCTGAAGCAGGAGCTGACATTGTTACCATTCTTGGTGCTGCAGAAGATATGTCTATTAAAGGTGCTGTTGAAGAAGCAAAAAAACAAGGGAAGAAAATTCTTGTTGATATGATTGCTGTAAAAGATCTTGCAACTCGTGCTAAAGAAGTAGATGAGCTTGGCGTAGATTATATTTGTGTTCATACAGGGTATGATCTTCAAGCAGTTGGAAAAAACTCTTTTGAGGATTTACAAACGATTAAAAGCGTTGTAAAAAATGCAAAAACAGCGATTGCTGGTGGAATTAAATTAGACACTCTACCAGAGGTCATTAAAGTACAGCCAGACCTTGTCATCGTTGGTGGAGGAATTACAAGTCAAGAAGATAAGAAAGCTGCTGCTGAAAAAATGCAAACAATGATTAAGCAAGGTGCTTAATTTATGCAAACAAGTGAATATCTAAATAAAATCATTCGTGAACTTGATCATTCTGTAAAGGAAATTCATGACCATGATGCAGAAAAGTTTGTGAACGCCATTCTTGAATCAAAAAAGATATTCGTCACTGGTGCAGGTAGATCGGGATTTATGGGTAAATCTTTTGCCATGCGTATGATGCATATGGGCCTTGATTCTTATGTAATTGGCGAAACTGTCACATCTACCTTTGAAAAAGAAGATCTTCTCATTATAGGATCTGGTTCAGGTGAAACGAAAAGCTTAATTACAATTGCTGAGAAGGCAAAAAGTATCGGTGGTAAAATTGCTGCCATTACGATTTTTCCTGATTCTACAATTGGAAAGCTTGCTGACATGACGATCACTTTACCAGGTTCACCAAAAGATCAAAAAGCTGGACAAACCGTTACGATTCAACCAATGGGGTCTCTTTTTGAACAAACTTTATTGCTTTTTTATGATGCTGTCATTTTAAGGTTTATGGAGAAAAAAGGCCTTGATAGTCAAAAAATGTACGGAAAACATGCTAATTTAGAATAAAGTTGGTGGGCAGTTTCATAAATAATTAACTGCCCACCTCTTTAGTGATAAAGCTCTCTTATCTTTTTTAAATCCTCTAGTAATTGATAGATTTCACCTTGACTTAACCGCACTGGCATTTGATCGTATAATGTGATAAATTGCCCATCTTCTTCATGTTTGTGTTTCTCTAAATATTCATAAAGCAGATTCAGTTGACTTTGTCTTAATGTTGATTCCGTATAAAATTGTTTCACTGTTTGTAATGAAAATTCATTCATTGAGTTATCAAACTCTCCGGAAATAATGGCACCCTCCACTTTCACTCTTTTCACTCCTGCCTTTTCTTTTTAGCTTATCCTTCATTAGGATATTTTACTTAAACTTTTAGAAATAGAGGCCACAAACGTAACCTCCAACATCAATGATAGATTTTTATTTTGGTTGTGCTAATTCCACAACCTCTTCTATAGCTAATGACCCTTGGTAAATTCTTAGTTCATCCATCATCCCTTTATATGGCGTATCCCACCAGTTAACACCCAAACTAAATTGTCCATTTGATGTTGTAAAGACATGAGGGAAATTGGATCCTTTAAAGGTTTCTTTTCCATTCACATAAATCGTGATTGTCCCTTGATTGACTGTAAATGCAAGATGTGTCCATGTATTAGGCTGTATCCCTAGTCCTGTGTTCGCATCATACCAATCTGTTCCAGACCAAACCATTGTATTATGTCCTATACCTGCATGTCCCTTTGGTACTAGGCTAACCCAATGGTTACTGTCTCTGGCACCAAAAAACGTTGTCGTATACTGAGTAAGCTCTTCGGGCTTTAACCAAATCGAAACAGAATAAGAATCACTATCGATTAATCCATCTGGTAATCGAATACCTGATTGTCCATTAAATACCGCTGATTTTCCAAAGTCGGTTTCAGCATAGTTGATCGTACCACCATTGTTATCAATCCGGTTGCCTGTAACTTTTCCTTCAGCAACAGTCCGAGTGCTGTCCTTAAGATTCCCCTCAAAAGGATAGTATGCAATGATCCCATCTGACTTTTCTGGTAAGACAGTGATAGAAAATTGTTTTTGAGTTGAAAGATCACCTTTTGTGATCGTTGCTGTTAAGAATGCTGTAACTGGATCTTCACCAGCCTCTGGTCGAGTAATAACACCTTTGTCTGTTATCACATCAGCATTCGATGATTTCCATAAGATATTCGTTCCTCTTGTTCCTTCATATGGAAGAGTTAAATTACTCAACACTTTACTTGTATCTCCTAAGTTTAACTCATTCTTTACAGCCTCTATAATTTCCTGATCCGTCATATCTAGCATTTTACTTCCCCAGAAAGAAACACCCTCTTTTGAAAGCACACTGAATGTGATTACAAAACCTTGTGACACCTCATCCCACTGACGCAAAAATACACCATCGTACACGTTCCCATCAATGCTTAGTTCTACTTGATGATGGCCTGTTTTCTTCCATTTTCCATTAACCTCTCCACTAATTTTGTTGTTTTTCTCAAGTGTTAAATAAACCGGCTTTTTCACTACTGCAGAAATATCCTTTTCATGATTAATCATTTGATAGGTACCAATGACGTCATCTCTTTGTATTTTTCCAATTGTTTCACCTGCATAACGGTAAGGAGCAATAACTGGCCAGCCATGTTTGTTCATAAACATTTGATGAACACGAATTTCATGCTGCTCCCCCTTTTCAGGAAAGCGTGTATGGAAAATAATAAATTGCTTACCTGTATCAGGATCATAGAGGGTTGAATTATGACCAGGTGAGATATATCCTGCGCCTATACCTGATCCTGGATCCCCAATTTTTCGTTCGAACAAATGATTACCCATTAATTTTACCGCAAAGGGTTCAATTGATTTGTCATCAAATAACGGCAAGGTAGGATCTGCCTTTACATCAATCATTTCATTTCCTTCTGAATCATAATAAGGACCATCAGGATTTTTTGAACGAATGACCCTTATATTGTAGCCACCATTCGCGTCAAGGCCACCAAAAGACAGGTACATATAATAATAGTTTGTTTCAGGATGATATTGGATATATGCCCCCTCTATTCTACTATGATTTCCACCTAACAGCTTCTTTCCATACCCTTGATCTGGTAGTGGGAACCCTGTTTTAGAATCCATTTCTAGGATAAAAATACCACCTGAATATGATCCATACAACATCCACAGCTTTCCTTCTTCATCATAAAATGTGTGAGGGTCGACGACATTAGGATGAATGGTAGCATCATAGATGGTTCCATCCTCACTAGTTTCTCCCCACATCCCTGATTTCAGGAAAATCCCTTGATCTTTGTAAGGGCCTTCAATATGTTCTGCAACAGCTAAGCCTAGGGCTGATCTGGGAGAATCTCCTTTACATGCGTTGTAATACATATAAAATTTCCCGTCCTCTAGCTGAATAACATCAGCCGCCCAAAGTGTATCCGATTGGGCCCAATCAAAAGTTTCTTTTAATTCCTCTACGACATTTTCAAACAATGGATTATTCACAGTTGCACCAGTTGCGACAAGTTCCCATTTCATCAAATCCTTAGATTTTGCTGCCGCTAAATGAGAGCCGAATACATAGTACTCATTTTCTACCTTTATTATAGAAGGATCGTGAACCGATGCGTTTGTAAATTCAGGAATTTTTGATGTGGAAGTCGATTGATTCATAGATTTTTTCTCCTTGACAGTACCTGTTTCCAATGCGATAACAAAGGTCGGAACCATAATAACTAGCACGAGTATAGCAAGCCATTTTTTAACCATACTGTCATCTCCTTTCTTTTTCCTTAGAAAATCATTCTGATAAGATAAGAAAAGCGCAAGGCGCTAAGCATTCGGCGACAAGCATAAGGCGAATAGGAATAAAAGGAGTTCTTTACCTTCAATTCCTACTTTACTTATGACCTCGAGCCGATGGCGCCTGGAGCTAGAAACTCATACTAAGTACAAAGTTTTATACTTTCTGATTGTATAAAAATAGAAGATCACTACTTCTAGTTCGCTGTTCGGCATTTCTTGAAGTAGTGACCTTCTCCTGTTGTTACCATTTTGGTCCGTTTGGATGTGGACATTGTTTGTATAGTAGTTTTGTGCGAAATTCAACATAGCACCCGCAATGAAGGCAGGTTGTTTCGCTTGAAAGAGAAGGACAGCTTAAACAGACGTCCATCCTCTTTCGATATAGCGAATCATTTACTAGGTTTGTTTCTAGCTGTAACTGCTCTTGCACAAGCATAGAGATTTCTGTATGTGACCTACGTTCTACTTGAAAACAGCCTTTACAGTTTCTCTTTGTTTCGGCTTCCATCATGATGCTGTAATAAGTAAAACGGACATTGGCGGTATTTCAAATGATAGCTCATTCTCGTTTACATTTAATCTGTCAAATGAAACTGGTTCAACTGCTGTTGGATTTTCAAAAGTATTTCGGTCATTCATATTTTTTGATGTTAATATTTTCCCATTAACATTCGTAACATTTTTATCTAATAAACCTCTTACTTCGATCGACACTGGTGCTGAGTCCTGATTACTTAGATTACATAATGTAATATTCACTTCACCTCGAGCGTTCTTTGATGCTGATAGATGAACAGAAGGAACCTCATCCTCTTGACCTTTAAATGGAGACGTTGTTGATTCAATCGTTAGACATGTTGCATCTTGATGAACCTTATACATATCAAAAACATGGTACGTCGGAGTTAAGATCATTTTTTCTCCTTCTGTTAGTACCATTGCTTGGAGAACGTTCACAGTTTGAGCAATGTTTGCCATTTGTACTCGATCACAGTGGTTATTAAATATATTCAGTGTAATACCTGCAACAAGCGCATCACGAATTGTATTTTGTTGATATAAAAACCCAGGATTTGTGCCAGGCTCTACATCAAACCAAGTTCCCCATTCATCTACTATCATACCTACACGTTTTTCTGGGTCATATTTATCCATTATTGTGCCATGTTTCGTCACAAGTTCCTCCATATGCAGGGCTTTTTTCATCGTAATAAACCATTCATTTTCTGTAAAATCTGTTGCAGAACCTTTTCCTAACCAGAAGTCACCTGGAATTGTATAGTAATGGAGACTTAAGCCATCCATAAATCGGCCAGCATTGCGCATTAACACTTCTGTCCAATTATAGTCATCGACATTAGCCCCACCAGCAATTTTGTAAATCTTATTTTCTCCGTAGTTTCGAACATAAGTCTGGAATTGACGATAAAGATCTGCGTAAAATTCTGGACGCATGTTACCACCACAGCCCCAGTTTTCATTACCAACTCCGAAATACGTTAATTTCCATGGCTTTTCGCGGCCATTTTCACTTCTCCAGTTGGCCATTGGAGATTCACCATCAAATGTCATATATTCAACCCATTCTGACATTTCTTGTACGGTTCCACTCCCAACATTTCCACAGATATATGGCTCACAGTCTAATAACTCACAAAGAAGCATAAATTCATGTGTACCGAAGTGATTGTTTTCAACTACTCCGCCCCAGTGTGTGTTAACCATTCTTTTTCTGTTTTCTCGTGGTCCAACTCCATCCTTCCAATGATACTCATCAGCAAAGCAGCCACCCGGCCAGCGCAGAACAGGGATATTTAGGTTTTTAAGTGCTTGAAGTACATCATTACGAATTCCTTTTGTATTAGGTATAGACGAATCTTCTCCTACCCAAATTCCTTCATAAATACAGCGGCCAAGATGTTCTGCAAAGTGCCCATAAATATTTTTATTTATTTTCCCTTTTTCAATATCTGAATTGATAATAATAGAATTACTCATCTCATTCACTCCTACACATTTAGTCTATTAATTTACTTTTTACTAACTTCACGGTCTGGAACAGGGTCTCCGAATACAGGTAATCCATTTTCTCCCCAAGTAAACACTTGCGCACGTGTATGACGGTTTGGATCGTATAATGGATCACCAACAATTTCTTTATAATTTCTAGCGTGATACACAATTACATCTTCATTTCCTTCCTCTGAAACGGTAAAGCTATTATGTCCAGGTCCATATTGACTTGTCAGTTCACTGGTTTGAAAAACAGGTTCTGATAGCTTAGTCCATGAAGCTGGATCAAGTAAGTTTGCTTCTTCAGATGCATACAATAACCCCATACAATAGTGATGGTTTGTCGCACTTGCTGAGAAGGAAACTATAATTTTACCATTTCGCTTTAATACAGCTGGACCTTCATTGACAAGAAATCCGATTTTTTCCCAGTCATATTCAGGTGTTGTGATCATGACTTGTTCACCTGTAATCGTCCATGGGTTTTCCATCTTTGCAATATATAAATTAGAATTACCCTTAATATCTGGATCTTTTTGAGGCCAGATAAGATATCGATCACCATTATGCTCGAAAGTTGTTGCATCTAGTGCGAACGATTCCCATTTCGTCTTAATTTGCCCTTTTTCTTCCCAAGTTCCTTCTAATGGGTTAGAAGATGTATTCTCAAGAACGTACATCCGATGGTCAAATAGTCCTTCGTTCGTTTCAACAGTTCGGGCTGCAGCAAAATAGATGTACCATGCCCCTTCTATAAAATGAATTTCAGGTGCCCATATATTAGCGCTCATCGGGCCGTGATCATACTTTCTCCAAACAGTAACTGGTTCAACTTCACCTAAACCCTGTATACTCTTTGCTCTACGGACTTCAATTCGATCGTATTCAGGGACAGATCCTGTAAAATAATAATAGCCATCGACATGCTTATAAACCCATGGATCTGCCCGCTGCTCGATAATTGGATTACGGTATAGTTGTATCTGGTTCATATAAAACTCGCCCTCTTTCTTCCTATTAATCTTTTATCCTTTAATTCCTGTCATTGTGATTCCTTCTATAAATTGCTTTTGTGCGAAAAAGAACATCAGAATCGTTGGAATTAACGCTAATACCGACCCAGCCATTATGAGTGTCCACTCTGATGTGTAATAACCGTTAAACGAAGCTAATACCAATTGCAGTGTGAACTTTTCAGGAGTATTAATATAAATTAATGGCCCTAGAAAATCGTTATAACCAGCTAAAAACCATAGAATCGCTTGTGTTACAATGGCAGGCTTTGCTAAAGGTAAAATAATTCTCATAAAAATTCCAAAATAACCAAGCCCATCAATTTTCGCTGCCTCCATTAGTTCATCAGGAATCGTCATGAAAAATTGTCTTAAGAAAAAGATGGCCATTGCCGTACCAAACATTCCTGGGATAATTAATGGTTTCCATGTGTCTAACCAACCTAAATCTCTGAAAATAATAAACGTCGGAACCATTGTGACAACACTAGGTAGCATGATAGTCGCTAAAAGTACGAGGAAAAGCTTATCTCTACCTGGAAATTTCAATTTAGAAAAACCAAAAGCAGCTAAAGAACTTGTAAACACTCCAATAACAGTTGGAGGTATGATCACTGCAAACGTATTCAAAAACCCACTTAATAGATTTGCCTCAGTCAATACAGTCCAATAGTTCCCCCACACAAATTCTTCAGGAATCCATTGTGGCGGCATTGTAAATACAGCACCTTCAGGCTTTAACGATGTTGAAAGCATCCAGAAAAAAGGAACAGCCATAATAAGACTGCCAACTACTAAAAAGACATACGCTGTTATTTTTTGGATGAATCGTATATGTTTCACGTTTTTATTCCAGGAAACACTTGTTGTAGACATAACTTCACATCCTTATTAATAATGAACCCAATTTTTACTTAATTTGAAGTTAATTAGTGTAATAATGAGAATTATAATCCCTAGTACCCAAGCCATTGCAGATGCATAACCCATTTCCATGTATCGAAACGCATTTAAAAATAAGTAATAAACAACAGTTGTGGTGGAATAATTAGGACCACCTTCTGTCATTATCATAAAACGTTGGAAATCCTGTAGTGCTCCAATAATGGACGTAATTAGAATAAAAAACGTTGTTGGGGAAATAGACGGAATCGTAACATACCTTAACTTCTGCCAACTATTTGCTCCATCAATATCTGCTGCTTCATAAAGGTTTTTCGGAACGGATTGAAGTGCTGCTAAATATAAAATCATGTTAATCCCCAGACCACCCCATACACCTTGAATAATCATTGCCGGCATTGCCCAATTTTCATCACTTAACCAAGGGGGACCTGTAATCCCCACATAACCTAGTAACACATTTAATAATCCAAAGTCTGAGTTAAAAATCCATTTCCATAGCAAGGAAATGGCAACAATAGAACAAACAGTCGGTAAGAAAAAGGCTGTTCTAAATAAGGATAGTCCCTTGACCTTTTGATTTAATGCAATCGCGATGAAAAGAGCTATTACCATTCCAAATGGGATTCCTAATGCAGCATAAAATGTATTAAAGACGGTTTTCCAAAACAAATTGTCCTCAAAAAATAATCGTTTATAATTATCTAATCCATTGAATTTAGCTGGAGTATATAAATCAAACTGAGTAAAACTTACGTAAACGGAAAATAACATCGGAATAAAAGCAAAACAGAGAAACCCGATAATTGGTGGTGCAATAAACAAATATCCCCACATGTACTCTGACTTGAACCTTCTTTTCCTTTTCATGTTTGCTTCAGCTTTATTCGTATTTGTTGAAGCTGTAGGAGTTATCATGCTATCACCCTTTCTTTCATTCAATCTGTATAAGAAAAGCGCAATCGCCTTAGTTAACCTCGGGCAATAAGCCACAAATAAATGGAAGATGTTCTTTGTCTTTAATTCATTTGTGGCGTTTGACCTGGAGGGCTAGTTTTCACAAAAGTAACTGCTGGAGATAGATACCAAAACTAGGTATAAATTTTATAGCTTCTAATCTGATTTAGACGAAGCTTTTTTAGTAAATCCCCTCTTTCTTTTCGGTCATTCCTCAAATATTGCCGGGTTTCCTTCTTTTATATGCTTATCAACTTCAGGCTTGATTTCATTTAGTAACTCTTCAGCAGATTTCTTGCCATTCCAAAGGTCAGCTAGCTTTTGGTTGACTGTATCTAACCATTTATTGTTTGTCGTAATTGACCAAGGACCTGGACGTTGATTTTCAGCTGCTTGAATAAATACCTCAGGATTCTCCGGCTTTTGTCCGGGTTGTAAGAACACATCTGTATTTGATAAAGACTTATAGGTCGGGATAGCAAAGCCTAACTCTGTTTGAATTGTTTGTCCTTCTTCACCAGCTAAATATTCTATTAATCTAAAAGATTCTTCTACGAATTTCGTTTTCTTGTTAATCGCATATCCTACTGAACCTGACCACCCTGATGATTCACCTGTTTTACCTGCAGGGAAAGGCGCCACATTCCAATCAAAATTCAACTTACGATATGTCGGTACCATCCAACGTCCATTAAATACCATCGCAACCTTGCCTGATTCGAACATTTGATCAGCTGACATTGCTTCAAGCGCTCGCGAATCTGGAGCGACATTATGCTTAAGTGACATATCTGCAACAAATTGCATCGCCTCAACAGCTTCAGGACTATTTAAAACAAATTCTTTTCTATCTTCACTTAATACATTCCCACCATTTGACCAGACAAAGGCTTCCCACCAAATAGGACCCATTCCGTATTGCTCAGGTTTTCCGTCACCGTTTTCATCTATCGTTAATTTCTTAGCAATCTCTAAGTATTCAGCCCAACTCATTGGCTTTTCTGGAGAAGGATAAGGGATACCCGCTTTGTCAAAGAGTTCTTTATTGTAATATAAAACAGATGGGCCGATATCCTTTGGTAATCCATATAGGTCACCTTCACCTAATGTTTTCCCATTGAATTGATATCTGATTAACGAAGACTCCCACATGTCATCTGTGTTAATATCACTGTTATCAATTAGATCCTGCATATTTAAAAATAAATCCGCTGATACCCATCTCCCAAAATCTCCATCAGTCGCAAACACTACATCGGGTGCTGTCCCCCCCGCAAGCATGGTATTCATTTTCCCTGCATAATCATCCGGAATATGCGTAATTTTCACTTTAAGATCAGGATTATCTTCCTCAAAATTACTAATCAATTCTTTAAAAACTTTTAACTCATCAGGTGCTCCCCAAGTTGAAATTCCTATGGTCGTCGTTCCATCTTCATTTTTCCCGGTTTGCGTCGCCGAACCTTCGTCACTTTCTGAACCAGTAAATGCAGAACAACCTATTAAAATGATAAAAAGCAATGCAATAGCTAGAGAAAACAATTTCTTAACAAACATATTAATCCCCCTCACTTTTGTTTTAAGCGCTTTCAATTTCACCTGAAATTTTCACCATATCAATCTTAACAAAGCTAGAGCTCACATATATGTTTTTTACATCTCCTTTTTTCATGAAAGATATACATCTATTCATGTTTTTTAACCAATGTAAATATAAACATTAACTTAATGTTGTATTTGTTAATATTTATATTGTTAATGATTAGTATATTTATTAACTATATAACTGTCAACCATTTTTGGAAAATTTCATCAATCGCTATATTTATCTGTTAAACTAAGTTGTTTCAACCCTTTTTGATCTATTTTTTTGCTTCATTTAATTCTTTCTGCTATTTTTTCTTTCGTTAATAAATTCATTACTGAATAACGCTCTGAAAGTTTTCTTCATCTTTCTTCTTAAAAAAATATTAAAATTCCGTATTATTACCAAAATATAACCTGAAAGGTTAACATACTTGTATACTAATTAACAACCGTGTATATTATATGTAAACTGCCTAGTTATGATGGAGGATTTAAAAACTATGAAAATTGATACAACAGATGAATATTTACCTATATATGAAGCTTTAGCAAGTACTGTACGTCTAAAGATCATTCAATTATTATCACAACGACCTATGAATATTAGAGAATTAGCAGAGGCTGCCGAATTAAGCAGTGCTATTATGACGATGCACGTGAAGAAGCTTGAAAAAGCAGGAATTATTCGTACTGATATGGTACCTGGTAAAGCCGGCTTACAAAAAATATGTGTACTTGATGTTGACCAAATTGAAATTAACTTTCCCGCTGCACTTAGTCAAATTAAAGAATTCCATCAGACTGATGTGTCTGTAGGTCATTATACCGATTTTCAAATTGAACCAACATGTGGCTTAGCAACAAGGGAAAAAATCATTGGAGAGTTTGATGAACCCCGATATTTCCTTGATCACGAACGGGTTAATGCAAATATCCTCTGGTTCGGACAAGGGTATATCGAATATAAGATTCCAAACTTTTTACTTTCTAGTAATCGCCCAGAAGAGCTTGAAATTTCAATGGAATTGTCTTCGGAAGCACCAGACACAAACAACAATTGGCCATCCGATATCTCTTTTTATCTAAATGATGTCTTATTAGGCCTTTGGACTAGTCCAGGTGATTTCGGAGACAATAAAGGAAAATATACACCATCTTGGTGGCCTAGTATTATTAACCAATACGGATTATTAAAATACCTTCGTATCACATCAAATGGGACTTATATGGACGGGAATAAAATTTCTGATGTGACCATTCATGATGTTGGAATTCGTGATAAACAATGGACATTCAGAATTGCAGTAGAAAAAGATGCGGAGCATGTCGGGGGAGTTACCCTATTCGGTTCAGGCTTTGGAAATTACAACCAAGATATCATCTTCCGACTCTATTATTCTAAAGAACAAAAAGCATAATGCTAACCACCACCTTTTCCGATTTGGAGAGGTGGTTTTTATATCTCCAGCGAACAAGCTAATTAAGTAAACAACAATAGCTCTTTACAACTCTATCTTTCACCGTATGATATATTGATGAGCTTGTACTTCTCATTAGCTATCTATTACCTCAAAGATCACAACCAACCCCCACTCCTATTTATGTATTCATGTCATTCCAATTTACTTGCGTACATTTTCAACATCACATCAGCTTTGGCGATTTTTTCAGTTAGCACACACCAGAATCACTCGTGAAATAGATCATACAATTACGTTTAATCTGTATGTTGCCTCAGGGTAAATGAGATTGATGATGTTATCCCCTTCGAAAAATAGATTATATTTTATGACCTTATCTTTTCGCAAAATCAACTTCGTTTCACTCTATTTTTGTCTAATTGTAGGATTGATCGTCGAAAGCCTTATCTTTTCCATGAATTTTAGCTAAAATATGCCTTATGTTATTACTTTCTAAGGAGTTAATCGAACATGACAAAACCAACTACCCTAAAGATAATATCTAACTTAACACTTTATAAAGCTTATTTAGATGCACGTAAATTAAATGTATCAGAGGATTTTATTAGGATATTACTTGAGGAAATGAAATCTCGTTCAATGCCATTACCCGTTACATTAAAAGAGAAGTGTTTAGTTAAGTAAGCATATTTTACAGTATTTATATCTATTAAAGTTTGCTATTGATATTTGATACTATCTAAAATATTGGACAACAGTTTGACTGTTAGACAAAGATTCCCTTTGGTGTCAGTAAAACGTAATGTCAAATTTGTTGATGAAGGGTCACTTATTACTTCTGAAGGTATTTCAGCAGGTATGAATTTGGGCCTTCCATCTAATTTTTAGACTTTATGGAAAATCAGTCTCTAAAGAAACAGCAAAGAGAATGGAATATGATATTGATTTATAAGTGTTAACCTCCAATTACTGACATCAAATACTATGCAATTTCATCCAAATAGTGTACCAGAGAAAAATAGGGCTTATATCAACATTAGACTTTTAACAGAGCCATTATTAAAAGCACAATACCAATATAGTTAGATATTGTGCTCTAATCGATATAGTTTGGTGATACAAGAAATAAAATATGTTTATGTACGGTTTATCGTAACTTCACGAATGTTTCATATTGTAAGAATTCACCAGAAAAAAAAGATCAAATTCTATCGAGATACTCTTGGTATCGTGATAGAATCTGACCCTTTTTTATGACGCGCCTTAGAGGATTCGAACCTCTGACCGACTTTGGTTTTTCTGCTAGATATAACTTTAGGTTTTCCTGATTGTAAAGATTTGAGGATAGCTGTAAAAGTAGTTTTCCCGCTTCCATTATTTGCATAGATAATATTTGATTTTTCGAACAAGGAATTTATTTTCATATCACTTGCATTAAACTCTCTATACTTTCCAACACCTTTAATTTTAATAATCTTTTATCTAATTATTTTAGTTTTTATTCCTCCTTTAACTCTCCATCTAGTAGCCGAAAACGTTGATAAATCAACGATGTATAATAAGGTGTATAAACGATAAAAAACGAACAAAGGCAAATCCTTTGATACATAAGGGATTGGATTTTGGTCAAGCTTCCTAAAATTGGATTTATGTAAACTAACTTTGTATAGAATATACAATCTTTTAATAAGACAATTATATACCTCCTTATACTCTCGGGTTACAATTGTCTAGAACATTTATAAAAGGATTGGATGTAATTAGAAGAAGAAGATATAAATCTAATATCTTCCCCATATCCTATTACTCTTGTTTTCATTAAATAATTTTACTTTCGATTCTCCATCTGTTTTTCCCTCAGATTTTTTGTAGCGATTTGTTACCTCTACTAGTTCCTCAACCGCAGATTCAAATTCTTGACGCGTCAATTGTTTATTTGCGAAAGATAAACATAGGAATGAAAGTGCAATTGGCATCGTATCAATTTGAATATTCACATTTACATCTACATCTGAATTTCCACTATGATCAACAGAAGAAGAGAGGTTAGAACGAATATCGTTAAAAGAAGTTTTCTTTGTTTTCATTAATCTATCGAAATCTTGTAAAGAACGATTTTTATCTTTATTTTCCATCAAACATCCTCTTTTCAACAACAAGTTCATTAAGGAGTATTCATATATTTTAAGAATACCCCTTTAAATGAACCTTTTAAATTTAAGCTTTATTAATCTTGGTCTTGATTTTGTTCTTGATCTTGTTCCTGTTCAGATTCAGCACGTGCACGAACTCGTGCTTTAGAATCAGATTCTACATCAATATTAAGATCAACTTTAGAGTTCCCACTATTAATTAGCTTAGCATTTGCCTTTGCTACGTTAAGATTCTTATCTGTGTTTTTTAATTCGTTATCACTATCTACATCTGTATCAATATCGTTGTCGAAATCAACATCTGCCTTTGCTTTTGAATCACTATCTGCTTTTGAACGGCTTTTATTTCTAGTATCATCATTATTATTAGGAAACCACGGTCTGCTCATTTGTTCTCCCCCTTTCACTTTGTTACAATAATGTATTCAAACATGGAAAAATGGTTTGGACAATTGAATTAGTAGAATTGCGGATTTTAGGTAAAATATATGGGTTACTTTATTAAGATTGTCCAAACATCTTAATATTTTTACGACTATAAATCACGGGAGTTCTCCCCCGTGAGACTTCGATCTTGGTCTGGATCTTAGTCTTGTCGAAAAGAACGCTTTATTCGAAGCGTTTTATTGAAAAGCAGTATTTGCTCGTTATTTTCACTCAAATCCAGCTTCAGGAAGAGTTATAGAAAACATAGGAATGTTTTAAGAGGTCACGTTATGAAGGAAAACGAATATTAGACCTTGTTTATTATGGAATTCTCAAAGATGAAGATAATTTATTCAACTAAAGGGTGCTTGAGTTTAAGAAGGATTGCTGGTTAAGGCGGTCCTTTTTCTTATTCGACTAATGGGCAGTTTAGTTGAAGATGATGTTTAACTTGTGTTCCAATCGGACCATATTCTGGGTTAAGGATAATTGAATTAGCGAAGCATTCACTTGAATAACATTTACCTTTTTCATCCAATTTAAAGGGTCCTATGTTAAGATTTTAATAACATATAATGAAAGGAAGCTGATTTTAAGTGAGAAACAATATAAACAAACTATTAACTATCATAATCTCAGTTATTGCAATTATATTATTAGTTTTATGGGTAATAGGTTTAATTGGAATATGGACTGAGGGGATGTCTAATATTGCGAACAACACAAAAGAATTTACTGATACAAAAGGTCACATCGTTGAAGGGAAATATTCAATTTCTATTGACCTGTCAAACATGGAAGGTAACATCGGAAAAGATTTATATAATGATGGAAACCATAGAATATATGTATTTTGGATTGATAATACAGGTAGTGTTAATTCTGGAGGATTTAGGATTGGTTTTAGGTCAAGTGGAAATTATTCTTTAACCAAGGCATCTTTAATCTCTGGAGTTCATCATGCTACTGTAAATGAAAATTCATTTACATCTGAAATGTCTGCAAAAATGACGGCTAAATATAATGGCATAGTCTATAATAGCTTAGAATTTGGTACAAGTGGGTTGAACTATAAAGATGGAGATGACTTTTCCTTCTACATTTTTCCTACTAAGGCTTATGAAAGGGAAGAAATCTCACTTAATGAAACAGGCATAGTGGAATTAACTGTTAAAGACCTTTATAAAAATATTTGGAGTAAAAAGTGAGCATATTTGATAAATGGTATTTTAGTCCTTATTATACAAATGGAGTGCTTTCCTTTAAGAAGGAGTAGCACTCTTTTTTATTGAACTAACGAAGCAGGTTAGCTGAATAAGAAGGCTTTCTTGAAAACCGTCTAGAATCAGTTAAAATATAATAACAAGCGGCAAAGGTTTATAAGATTGGTACCTTACGTGTGTGTGTTCCCATTATTACGTTTTAGTAAGGATAGCAAATGCCATTACAATACGGTTTGGGGGAAGAGTGAGTGAATTCTAATACTAAAAATTTAACATACAATGAAACCGAAGTTTATTGGAAGAAATATCAGAAATTTTTTCCTGAAGAATTGCGAATAAGTGACAATAACCTACCATCTGAGGAATGGTGGGGTTGGAACGATTATCATATCCATCTGGATCGAATGTCTGTTTCGGGATCGAAAATTAAAGTTATTTTAATACATGGTGCAGGTGGAAACGGTAGACTATTGGCACCCTATGCAAGGATGTTACAAGTACATGGATACGATGTTGTATCTCCAGACCTCCCTCCTTATGGTCTCAGTTACACTGAGTCATTAAAATCCGTTGATTACCATGATTGGATAAAAATAACTACGGAGTTCATCGAACAGGAAATCAAGCGAGACGGTAAACCAATTGTTTTATTAGGAGCCAGCATCGGAGGCATGCTTGCATATCATGCGGCTTGTATGAGCAAACAAGTTAAAGGGTTGATTGTAACTACCTTCGTGGATACAAGTAATCAAAAAGTTCGTGATCAAATTGCCCCAAATAAACTAATTAGCCGCTTGGGTAAATTCACGATGGATAGTTTCCCTTTTGTATTGGATTCGTTTCGGAT
>JAPSLU010000427.1 GCA_031180405.1 Bacillus sp. (in: firmicutes)
AGGGAGTTGGTGTTCACAGGAATGATTTTAAAACATAATTTTAACGGTTAAGTGCATGCTAATAGAAGTAAAAAGGAGGTATATAAATGTGGATTAAGTATGAAAAAAGATTATTAAGATTAATATTCGGATGTGGTATTTTTTTATTTATTCATGTATTAAGAAAACCTCCTTTAAAGGACTGGTTAATTATTTTCTTATTAAAAAGTTATATAGCATCGATTTTAGATAACATCCTTGTTAAAAAAGGCTACTTAAAGTACCCAGTAAACCTATTTAAATTTTTTGATATAAGTGTTGTGTTTAGTTACTTGATCTTTCCTGTGAGCTGCGTCTATTTTAACCAAGTTACGAAAGGGTCAAATTTTTTAGGCATACTCTATAAATGTTTAATATTCAGTTTTCCGTCAGCTCTTATTGAGCATTTTCTTGAAAAGAACACAAAGCTCATTACATATAAAAGATCTTGGACCTCAGTCCATAGTTTTTTCTCCATTGCTTCTACATTTTTAATTGTTCGATTTCTAATGGGATTTATAACATTTGCCTCGGGTAAGAAATCTGGCTAACGATTGTTTCTTTGTTAGGGGTCACTGAAAAAGCTATTGCTAACGCAATAGCTTCTTTTTTTTGATGTGTTTTTGTAGATTTCTTCCCTCCTGAAAAATTACTCTATCTAATTAGTGTTTTAACAAATTTAAAGTGTAATAAATGAAGTGTAAATAGAAATGGATAAGTAAAAGCCGAGTACCAATAATTCCATCCGTTATGATAAAAATAGCCCGACAATATCGAAAGGTATTCAAATAGTAAACAAAAGATGGTCCATCCAACTATATAAACTACCTTTTTAAAAAGCGAATGTTTACTTGGATAGAAATTCATGAACACCACTCCCGATGTTGGAAAGAGAATTAGAATGGGTAAAAAACCAGATAATTGAACACCTTGGGATAGATAGCCGTACAAATGATACTTAAGGTCTAAAGTTACATCTGTTACAAACCCTAACAGAATGGAAAAAAGCGCAATTACGTATAGTTCAGCATTTGAGAGGTATTTGGGAATCCAATAGGCCACCGTAATAAAAATAAGACAAGAAAAAAGTAAAAAAAACATGATAATTCCTTTCCTTTTTAGAAGCATTAAATTTTCACTAAGCTTTCCCCATCAAATTAATTTTATTCGTTGAAAATTTACTGAACAATTCAGATGAATAATTTAACAGTTTATTCCACTATTCTTCAACAGCATCGAGGACAGGTTTGCACTGCAACACTCTATTCTAATTTTCTTTACCTTGATGTTTTATTAAGTTATTCACAAGAAACTTAAATATCATGCATTTCGACAAATTAACAAAGTTTATGTATAAACAAAAGTATAAAAAGTCGAACCCCTTAAATTACTAGGTTCCGACTTTCTAAAGAGGTCTATGTATTTGCTTTTTTCTATATCATCTAAGACTGTTACGCTTCTCTTTCTATTAATAATTGATCAAACATATAAAATATCGTATCTTGATAGATGCTTACTTGCTGCTTCACTAGTTTGACTGTCTGCATTCTTTTGAAGATGCATTTTCCCTATTTATCATTTTGTATTACTATTTTTTTCAACACCGCTCTAATCGGATAAAGAGATATTTAATTCATTAGTGGAGAAGGGTTTCTAATTGCCTGAAGCTGTGTGGCGGCTGAAGTTGATATCAATAAGCCATAGATATTTGCAAAAAATGCTACTCTTAATGTGTCACCTTCATTTAGTTGAAGGAGAGTAGCAGTATCAACTGAAACAGAGGAAGGACCAGGTTCTAGAAAAAACGAGGCCGGAACAATTTCAATATCATCTGCTACAATGGTATTTTCGTTTAAATAAATTAATACTTCTATAAAAAATCACGATGGACTTCTGGTTCATCCGGTAGAAAAGCAACGCTAGCTTGTACCGTATAAACACCATCCTGAGCCGCAGTAAATATTGAGGTTTCTGGATTATATTCATCCATTAAATCAAATCCAAAGGGCTATAAAATCATTTTCAAATGTCACTCGAAGCTCCTCAGGTGTGGTATAGACTTGTTACGAGGTTTTTTCCGCCCTAAATCCTGAAAATACACCATCACACTTCTTCCGTATTCCCATCACATCATCTTCTTGTTTTTCTTCTCTATAACGATATTTATAAGAAGCATTACAGTGTGGACTAATTGCTAATTCCTTGATAGCCTCTTTCCTAAGAGATCTTGCTTTTTTGCAACCATTAAGGATGAATGATGAAAGGCGTGTATAATTATGGCCTATGTTCCAAAATATATAAAAAATGGGAGGGCTGAGTGACGTTCTTTATAAAGATGCCTATCATAGGACTTAGACACGAACGATAATGAG
>JAPSLU010000428.1 GCA_031180405.1 Bacillus sp. (in: firmicutes)
GGTGCTTGTACAGTAGTTGCTTTTCCTTTTAATCGATTACGTACCATGTTCATATCGATACCAGGGCAAGCAGTTGAAGCACCACTAAATTCTTTGTGGCCAAGTACCTTTTCAACTGGAAGGTCAAATAGAGCCATTGCAACCTTACAACGTTCATCAAATGCTTTTTCTTGAGCTTCAGTAAAGGTTCCATTCCCTACAACACAAATATGATATGTTTCACTGTTATGATTTTTGATTCCATTTGTAATAACATTAGGGTCATAACAAAGCTGTACTGTACCATCTCTCAAAATGATTTCATGGTACCCCCCAGTATTCCATCCTTTCGCTTTCCATGACTTCCAGAATGCGAAGTAATCGCCACCTGTTGTTGCTGAATGATGTCGTGCAATATTCTTTACTTTACTAAGAGCTCGTTTACTTGATCCACCTGCAGTTTGTTTACGGATATCTTGAATTTTTGCCATGTTCGAACACTCTCCTTTTATAAAAATAAAAAGCCACTCAAATGAGCAGCTTATTTTTTGATTAATCCTTGAGCTTGTAGTGCTTTCTTTTGCAAATTCCCTTTTTGAGTTACATAGTTATTTTTAAACCATGCTATTACAGTGGTAACTATAGTGAATGCAACGGAACCAACTAGGTAAATACCATCTACGAGACTAGTAATCTGTCCTTCTTCAATTGGTATGATTGGCTTTCCAAACATAATTAATGTTTGGTTAACAAGTGCAATAAAAAGAAGCACCGTCCGAACGACCGTGCCTTTGTCTAATGATTTAATAAAGTTTTTCATGTTTTACCTCTCCTTTGATTTCCATAGTATCTAAACGTTTATGTGCTTGTTTTGCACTTTCCTCGACCTTTATAACTCGTTCTGATAAATCACTTACTCTCTGTTCATTTGCTCGTATATCAATCCGAATGGATTCTACCCCTTGACTAATGTTGTCTAACTTTGTTCTAATTACTGCGGATTCTGTAGCATCACTTTTAACAGCCTTGTCTCTGTTTAAGGTAAAAGTAAGGATTGCTAATAATACTCCTATTAAGCTGATTAGAATTCCCATTTCGACAGTCACTTTTTCACCACCTTTCAAGGCAAGGCATAATAAAAGAGCCATCTTTTGATGACTCTGAAAGTAAATATTTCTCATGAAATACTTAAATAAGATACTCTTACAATTAACAGCTAAACAGAAAATTCAATTCAGTTCTTTTTGACTATAATATAAGTAAGCATAATCCTTGAGATCGCTTGGTATCCCTTTAGGTTTCAATGACATTTCAGAATTGATTTTAATAAAAGATGAAGCGAACCCAATAGCAGCACCTAAACTAACACCAAAATCATCTGGAAAGTTAAATATGTGTCCGCTACTTGCACCTATAAATGTATTTTTTATTGCCTCACCTAAATCGAATCTAATTTTCACACTATCTCGAAAACTTTTTATCTTAGATTCATTCATAACATTATCTATTTCTTTTATTTTTCTTTGAATATTTCTTATATATACATCTATTGCAGTTTCTGTATCCCCAGATTTAATTAACTCTAAATACAGATTATCCATCAATAGTCTAAATTCTAATAGTTCATCTTTTCGACGTTCTTTAAATGCTAATATATCTTCTAAAGAACTACTAGCTGAAGGAATTGGCAAACTGTTAAATAATTCAACCTCTAAATGTTTACATTGAACACTATTTTTATAATCAAAAAACAATTTACTATTTGGCTGGGAAAGAGACCATTTTCCATCACCTTTCTCATTATTATTCTTTAGAGCAGCCAATTGCATGTTTGAAAAAATATTTCCTAGTTCACTACTATTAAAACTTGATGGCATCCCAAACCTGGAACGTTGTAAAACACCTACTTTTTCCAAAAAATCAACCTCTGGAGTAGTAAAATACATAAAGGTATTTGTCGGAAAATCAATTTTATCCCAATAAAGAACATATTGCCTTAATTCTTGAGGTTCTACATTTCCTTTGATTCCAAACCTCCCATTATCTGCTGAAGAGTATTTTGGTGATATTATTATTCCTTTCATTGAAAAACCTCCCTCTCTCTCCAGAATACGACAAATTAGGACGGTTTTCCTTTTATTTCTTGATTTTTCACCTAAATTTTTAACTATTAATCTTAATCGATATACATACAAATCAAATTGACACCTATAATTACAATGTTTGCCCTTCCTCTAAAATATCGATCGCCCCTTGAAATTCAGAAGTACTTTTTACAAATTCATATCCTTGCTTAAAAAAGTTTGGAGAACCCTCTTCTATTGAAGGAGTGAAACTAAAAAAATTACCTGTTAAATAACTTTTACCACTTAGAAAATGACTTTGACT
>JAPSLU010000074.1 GCA_031180405.1 Bacillus sp. (in: firmicutes)
TTGTAGTCGTCAGTATCTAGAGTTAGTAAGCCTCGATGAAAATAAGATAATTTGCCGTAATTGCCATACTTTATTAAGAAGTTATGGTAAGTTTTATCTACTCGAGGCCGAACAAGAAGCTCTAGTGGTTTTTAGGTGTAAAGAATTTCAATATATGATGAAATTAACAAAATGGTGATAAGGACATTGATTGTTCTAAAAACCTTTGTTTGACGGTCTTCAGGAATCTCGCGAACTAAGCACAAAGCATTTGTAAGCTTGTTTATATAAAACAAGATAAAGACTGCAAACAAGATGAAGAAAATTAACATCTGAGATCCCCCTCCCCTCATTATACATATTAGATTACCAAACTATTTATGAAAAAGATAGCATTGACAACTGATATACACGGAAATGTAAAAAAGTGACAAACAGAGCTGTCACTTTTATTTTTGGATTAACACTTCGTAACCATCCTCATATTCTTCTATAAAACAAAGCTTTGGAGCAAATAAGAGTTGTTTTAAAAATAGAAAATCTGGTACACAAAGGCCAATATGGAATGCCATGGCGATACTGAAATAATGCATGTAGGCAGGGAAATACATTCCGAAAACTAATAAAAACAAGGTGAATAAAATAAACGGTGCTAACAAAGATATTATCATGCGTTTTTTCTTAATTCCCTCACAGGCCTTTAGTTGAAGCGCTGGGAATACCCAGTAAAATTTTATATGAACTGACACACGGCATCCACATATTAAAAGGGGGATAGCATGTAATAACTTATGAATTGGAATCATCGTTATTAAAAGCAACATAAACAGTAGAAAATATCCGTCTTTAAAATGAATAGTTGGGAATAGCAGGTTAATAGGTAAGTAGGTTAAAATAAAAACAAATATCATTGTTAACATTGATATAAAAAGGATTCTGTTTAGACCAATATCCCTTGTAAGGTTTATTGTTTTCCAACAGTTCATCATCTCACCGTCCAAACTCTCTCTAAAACTAAGTACTACCATACTGTACGACGGTGTGAGGAAAAAATCAATATGAATTATAAATAAAAACGCTTAACGATAAAAATATCATCGTTATAAAAAATAATGAGCTGTGTAAATTGATAAAAACTTCCTTAAAAGTAGGGAATGCTATAAAATAAAGAACAACAATGTGTGATAAGAGAGAGGGTAAGGAATGGATTCATTAGAGAAGCGATTGGATACGTTGGAATATTATCAATCCTTATTGTTAAAAATGATTGAGCCAAATGAATTTCCTTTTTATCATTTAGTTATGACTAGGGGATTACACAAGGAAGAAATTGAAGAAATTTTTATGCTTTGCGATGAATTATCGATTTTACATGAAGAACAAAAAGCGCAAGGATTAGTGATCTTTACAGACCTCCTTACGCGATTTGCTGGCCAATTAAATGCAAAGCTAGAATTATATGAAACAATCCGGGCATTGCATAAACAAAACCTATATAGCTCCTTAATGAATGATTTTTTGAATTTAATGTAATGGTTCATTAAGGAGAAGAAATTAGCTGTTCAGACTTAGACTCTTTATCTTGGTCATTATTGAAGGTACCCTCAATGTTATGAAAGGATTGCTCAAAAATTTCCATAAAGTCTTCGCCATAAATGTTTCGAATGATGCACATCATTTCCATCATTTCAGGAAATTTACCATATAAGTTTTGAAGTGGTAAAGCACCTTTTAACACAGAGTTTCTGTCTGGACTAAAGTCTTCTAAAAGCTTTGAAAGTACTTCTTCGCCTTGTTTTGTTAATTTAATATATGTGTTTCGCTTGTCATTGGCTTTTTTCGAAAACTCAAGATAGCCTCTTTCCTCAAGCTTTTTTGAAAAGTTAAAGGCAGTAGAAACATGCATCACTCCGAATTTAGCAATCTCTGAAATCGATGCACCATTTAAATGATCAGCGATCCATAAAATATGATGCTCATTAATATTTAAATCGTAAGGCTTAATCCACTGCTGCCAATCCTTCTCAATACTTTTCCACAATGCTTTACTCAGCTGCGCAACACGTTGACTAAATAACAAGGCTTCTTTTACAGTATATTCCCTTTCATTATGTTTCATCAGCCGTCACCCCTGATCTTCCCATGTATTATTCTCTATTATGCCAATAAAATAAAGATTAATAAAGATATAAATTTACAAAATTTTTAAAAATTTTTATAAACCCTTTTGTACCAAGGGTTAAGGTATCAAAAAAAGTGTGAGAACAATGCTTGTCCTACACACTTTTTTATTTAAATCGAAAAACATTTCTATCCAGGTGTTTAGCTTAATGTTTTCTCAAGTTGTTTAATTTTATGGTCAAGGTTTTCAATTTCCTTCATAATGTTTTCTTTATGTGGTTCAGTTTCGTTCTGAAACTGTTGAATTGATTTCATTAAGTCAGCTGATACTTCTTTTGCAACTTCTGTGCTTTCTTTTGCAGTGAGTATCAATTGATCCTTTAATGCTTTGCTTTCTTTTTTTAGCTGCTGCAATAGATCTTCTATTTGCTTACGGTTAAGATTGATTTGGCTTCGAAGCTCTTTTCCTGATGAAGGGGTTGAGAGTAATGCTGTCATTCCACCTATCACGCCTCCGACAATTAGCCCCAATACTAATGATTTATTATTTGACATCTGTAGCCCTCCATAAGATTATGTATTGGTGTAAGACCCTCTTATCAACATACCCAAAGGTGTCTACATTAAACATTATACATAGATATATATAAGTTAGCATAACTATTTATTAAGCCATTTATAAGTTACTGTTCCTCGTGGACATGTTCTAGAAAAGCTCAGATTTCTAATAGATGTTCGTGTATGTAAGATCCTGGATTGCGAAGCTTATTCACTAGAGTACTTGAAGGACAAAATAGGTAGAAGTGAGCGGAGAAAAGTCCTTCATGAGAGCGATGAAGGATGGAAAACGGAAGAAGCGAGAGTGAAAAGTCCTTCATGGGAGAGATGAAGGACGAAAACCCGAGGAAGCGAGAGTGAAAAGTACTTCATGAGAGTGATGAAGGATGGAAAACGGAAGAAACGAGTGTGGAAAGTCCTTCATGAGAGCGATGAAGGATGGAAAACGGAAGAAGAGAGCTGGAAAAGTCCTTCATGGGAGAGATGAAGGGTGGAAAACGGAGGAAGCGAGAGTGAAAAGTCCTTCATGGGAGAGATGAAGGACGAAAACCGGAAAAAGCGAGAGTGAAAAGTCCTTCATGGGAGAGACGAAGGACGAAAACCGGAATAAGCGAGAGTGAAAAGTCCTTCATGAGAGCGATGAAGGATGGAAAACGGAAGAAGAGAGCTGGAAAAGTCCTTCATGGGAGAGATGAAGGACGAGAAACGGAAAAAGCGAGAGTGAAAAGTCCTTCATGGGAGAGATGAAGGACAAAACTCAGAAGAAGAAAGTGGGTAAAGTCCATCATGAGAGCAATGAAGGACGAAAAACCGAAAAAAGGCCCGGAAAAACTATGTAATACATATAAGGGGGGATGAGGGTGTCAGGTGTCATTTTTTTATTTTTTGTTATTAGTCTATTACTCTTTATAGGTGCATTTCATTATTTTAGGCTACTTCAACAATCAGCATCTTATCCACCTAAAAAAGTAGTCAAACAAAAGGTGTTGGTACTTGCTACCGGAGGAGTGACGATGTTAGTAATTGGAATTGTCTTATTAGTTTTTAACAAATAATAAGTATAAAAAAGCAAGAAAGAGGATGGTTTGGTTCATCCTCTTTCTTGCTTTATAACGTCGTCTTAAGCGACAGTAATGATGTTTGAGCGTTTGAAAATTGCTTGAACAATTGGTAGGACAATAATCATCGCAGCTCCGTTAAATAATGTAGCTGGCAAAACAACTGTTAAGAATAATGTTGTAAAAGCTACACCGCCTGGTAGGCCAACAATTAATAAAGCGGCAGTTAGGAAGACTGTTCCTGATACAATTGTGCCAATCACAGTGAGTACTGTTGCTGTTGCAACTTTTTGCGCAATTTTCTTTACTGCTAAAATTAAACCGTAAAATACGAATGCTGTAACCATTTTGTCAATGACATTTGGAATGAAACCGCCTGGAAAAGTTGATGTTAAAGCAGATAAAAATCCAGTCACAATCCCTAATAGTGTGACATTTTTAATAGCAGGAAACATAATAATTCCAATAAACATCATCGTTAACATCATGTCAGGCTTCATACCACCGAAAAATGGAGGCATTACCATACTTAGTACAGCTCCAATTGCAGCAAATAAAGATAAAATAACTAATACTCTTGTGTTCATTTTCTCATCTCTCCTCTTCTAATCTCCTAAATTTCTTCTCCCCAATAGTGAACTAATTTCCTATTGCGAGAGAACTTATTTATTATTATAGCAACATTTATTAAAGGCGTACAGAGGTTTTATCATGTCAAAAAATACATATCGTTTGCCAGAGTTTATATGGAATTGTTTTTTAAAAATAGCTTCATCGTTAAACTTCAGACTGTTTCTATAGTAATTAATATACGCATGGTTGATTGAAGCTCCAGGATGCTCGCTTTCCGTGGGGTGGGCGGTGAGCCTCCTCGACGCTATGCGCTGCATGAGTCTCACCTGTCCCACAGCTCCCACAGGAGTCTCGCATATCCGTCTCTATTAACCTAATCAGCTTTTGTCATAGTACGTATTAAAAGGAATTACTATAAACAAACACAAAAAAGAAAAGGACATCAAATCCTTTTCTTTTATAATAGATTAGCTATTTTGATTTTTAAATTCTGTCATAAAGTTAGCCAGTGCAACGCAAGCCTCTTTAGGTACCGCATTGTAAGTAGAAGCTCTGCATCCACCGACAGATCTGTGTCCTGCAAGGCCGATAAATTGACGTTCTTTTGCTTCTTGGAGGAATTTCTTTGTAAGATCTTCACTTGGCAGTGTGAAGGTAATGTTCATTAATGAACGACTATCGTCAGTTGCGTGTGCTTTGTAAAAGCCATCACTGTTATCAATAGCAGAATAAATGTATCCTGCCTTTTCTTCATTAACTTTTTGTACATTCTTCACTCCGCCTTGCTCTTTCACCCACTCAAGAACGAGAGATAGCATATAAATAGCAAAGGTAGGTGGTGTGTTAAATAAAGAATTATTTTTAGAATGAGTTCGATAGTCTAAGATCGTTGGCACGTCTTCTTTTGCTGACTCTAAAAAGTCTTTTTTAACAATAACAACTGTAACACCTGATGGACCAAGGTTTTTCTGAGCTCCTGCATAAATAAGGGAGAATTTCTCAACATCAATTTCTTTGCATAAAATATCACTAGACATGTCGGCGATTAATGGAATAGGACTTTCTGGATAATCCTTCCACTGTGTTCCGAAAATCGTATTATTAGATGTAATATGAAGGTAAGCTCCATCTTTTACTTCATCTAATGAATAGTCTGTTGGAATATGTGTGTAATTGTCTTCTTTACTTGAAGCTAAAATTCTAGCTTCTCCGAAATACTTCGCTTCTTTTAGTGCTTTATCAGACCAAGCACCAGACATAATAAAATGAGCCGTTTTTCCTTCTTTTAAGAAGTTCATCGGAATCATAGAGAACTGAAGGCTCGCTCCACCTTGTAAAAATAGTACATCATAAGTATCAGGAATCCCTAAAAGTTCCCTTAGTAATGAGTTTGCACGATTGTGAACTTCTTCGTAATCCTTACTACGGTGACTAAGCTCCATAACAGACATACCAGTATTTTGGAAATTCACTAGTTCCTTTTGTGCACGTTCAAGCACAGGTAATGGAATTGCTGCTGGTCCTGCATTAAAATTATAAGCTCTCATGTAATGTCCTCCTTGATTAGAACGTAAAATAATACTCATATCCTATCATGAATAGAGGAGGAAATGTAGACTGAAAATTTTCATCTTTGTGAAATCTGCTCCAGAAAACGATTACATATATAAATGAAGAGAAAACATTTCTGAAAAAGGTGTTGTGGTAGAAACAGTGAAAGGAGAAAGGGTGATGTTCAGACAATTTGTGAACCACTGTTTTCGTACTTTGTTGTTAATAGGAAACAGCAATATTTAAAGTCTAGTGGTCTTAGAACCGTACCCTTTATCCAATGAAAACACTGTTTCACCATATTATTAGGTCAAATAGCAACAATCTTTTAGAAAAGAGCTGTGCGAAGATTGAATCCCCATTTCTGTATTGAACAGAGTTCGTTGTTCATTGTGATAACTTTTAAATAAATTAAAACAAAGCGTGTTGCTATTGCTACAAGGTAAATAAAAAAGCCGCTCTAGGCGGCTAACAATTATCATATTCCGTTCTGTATTGTTGAAGCAATTTCCTGTAGTTCTTGTGGGGTATATTCTTCTGCATGTGACTTCCATACGGCACCAAAGCCATCACCTTTTCCATATCTCGGTATAATGTGCATATGGTAGTGGAATACAGATTGCCCAGCCTTTTCACCATTGTTATTAAGTAGATTTAATCCAACCGGTTGAAATTGCTCTTTAATTGAATTTGCAATTTTAGGAACAACTTCAAATATTTTTCTGGCAATTTCAGGTGTAAGCTCATAAATGTTTTCTTTATGTACTTTAGGAACTACAAGCGTATGTCCTTTTGTTACTTGGCTAATATCTAAAAAGGCTATTACATCTTCATTTTCAAAAACCTTTGCGCTCGGAATTTCACCATTGACGATTTTGCAAAAAATACAATCGCTCATCGAATCCACACTTCCTTCATCATAAATTTTCATGTTCAACATGTTTCAACATCATTTGTAGGGCAAGTATGATAAGGTTAACAATCAGAAATCATATATGTATGAACAGCTATATTTTACCATAATGATATAAGAATGAAAAAGAACAGAGTGAAGCGAATGTTCACTCTGTTCCTGAAGAAGGGAAAAATAAACTCATTTAAAGGGAAAAATATCTTTGATAAACACCTCATTTAACATTTAGATTTAAATGTCATCTGATGTGAAATCGCCATTGTTCAATACAATCATCCCCTTGTTAAGTGATAAACAAAACCTAACATCTTGGATTAATAACTGTATTTTGACAAACACCTCATTTACAAAATGATGTTACTCCCCGAGCGTTTATTTCGGAAAATAGCGGCCCGTAAACACCTCATTTCGTAAGTGTTATATCATCAATGGTTTAAAAACAATAAATTGTCTTTGACAAACACCTCATTTAACATTTTATTTAAATGCTATCTGATGTGAAGTGACCATTGTTCAATACAACCATCCCCTTGTTAGTTGTTTAAAAACATTAACAAAAAGAGAAATTGTCTTTGATAAACACCTCATCTACAAAATGGATTAACTAAGAGCGTCTAATTCAAAATGAATAGCGGCCCGTAGACACCTCATCTCGTAAGTGGTTTATAAAGCAATGGTTATTTATTTTATCCCTAGAGTTAAAGATATTGTCTGGAACAAACACCTCATTTATAAAGGTTTCGTTTTGACAAGCATCCCTTCCTCACTAATTATAATGTCCGAATCGTCTCGGAATATGCAAAAAAAATCACTACATAATGGGCAAGTGTTTTTGATTTTTGATACTATTAAAAGAAAAAGGAGATCCACAAACATGGCGTTATTAAAAGTAGAAAATTTAACAGGTGGATATACTCGAAATCCTGTTTTAAAGGATATATCGTTTGAGATTGAAAAAGGTCATATCGTTGGACTAATTGGTCTTAATGGAGCAGGTAAGAGCACAACAATTAAACATATTATTGGAACAATGGAGGCTCATAAAGGACAAGTTTCAATTAATGGAAAGACAATCGCACAAGACCCAGCAGCTTATCGTTCACAATTTAGTTTCATTCCTGAAACTCCAATTTTATATGATGAATTGACCCTGCATGAGCATCTTGAATTAACGGCAATGGCATATGGGCTTGATAAAGAAACATTTCAAAAGCGTCTTCAGCCTTTATTGAAGGAATTTAGGATGGAAAAACGTTTAAAGTGGTTTCCAGCCCATTTTTCAAAAGGGATGAAGCAAAAGGTCATGATTATGTGTGCGTTTCTAATTGAACCAGAGCTTTATATCATTGATGAGCCGTTTGTCGGTCTGGATCCGCTAGCCATTAATTCACTTTTAGACATGATGGATAAAGCGAAAAAACAAGGATCTGGCATCTTAATGTCGACACATATTTTGGCAACTGCCGAAAGATACTGTGATTATTTTGTTATTTTACATAATGGGGAGATACGTGCGAAGGGAACATTAACACAGTTAAGAGAGCAATTTAAAATGAAGGACGCTACTTTAGATGATCTTTATATTCAATTAACAAAGGAAGATCAAGATGAAGAGCATTAATGAAATATGGCAAACAAGAATTCACCAGCATATAAATGAAACACAATCTTATTTGAAATATATGTTAAATGATCATCTGCTTTTTGTATTTATTTTTTTAGCAGCAGGTGGAGCATTAACATATCAAAAATGGCTTGAAACACTTTCACCAGATTTTCCAGCTATTTTAATAATGACGGTAACCTTTTCCTTAATCATGTTGATGTCGAGTGTAAGAACTCTTTTAAAAGAAGCAGATATTGTTTTCCTTTTACCGATGGAATACAACCTAAAAGAATACTTTCAAAAAGCATTTACCTATAGCTTTATATCTCAAATCTTTTTGGTTGTTGTGCCATTAATTATCTTTACTCCATTGTATTTTAACGTAACAAATGCAAATGGGCGTATCCTTCTTATTAGCCTGGTTTTGCTACTTATTGTTAAATTTTGGAACCTAAGGGTTAGCTGGAGAATTGGTTTTTTTACAGAATTATCAGCAAAATGGGGAGATTGGGTTGTTCGTTTTGCCATAAATTCTTGTGTTATTTTCTTCATATTTTCTCAGCAGTATATGTTTGTGCTCATTATAATGATCATTATGGTCGGGTATGATATGTATTTCTCAAATGTTGTAAAGAAAAAAGCGTTTAAGTGGGAGCAATTGATTAACTCGGAGGTAGGGAAGAAGCAATCATTTTATAAGTTAGCGAATTTATTTACTGACGTACCTAAGCTAAAGAAACAGGCGAAGCGTCGCGCTTACTTAGATTGGATTGTGAATCAGGTAAAATATAATCAGGAAAATGTATATGAATACCTATTTATTCGTGCGTTTATTCGTTCAGGTGATTATTTTGGAATTGTTATTAGGCTCACCATTATCGGAAGCGTAATTCTATCGTTTATGAATGAAGAGCTTCTTGGCAATATCGTTGTTTCAGTTCTTTTTATATTCTTATCTGGTATTCAAATTATGAGCTTATACAAGCATTTTGAATTGCTAGAGCTACCGAATCTTTACCCGAAAGCTGAAAAGAAAAAATTGAGCAGTTTTTTAAAGATTATATTTAATGTATTACTATTTCAAGCAGTAGTATATTCACTTGTCACAGTTAGATTAGCGAACCTCCTTTTATTTGTAGAGGTGCTCATAGCTACAGCCGTATTTGTTTATCTTTTTGTCTATGTCTATATGCAGGGAAGAATGAAGAAAAGAGATAGGGTGTAATTAAATGAGTTATGAACAACAAGCTGCAGAGGAAGCGAGATTATGGAAGCAAAAACTGTTGAGAAAATCGTCTTTTTTGGAACGTTCGTCTAAAAAGGCACAAAGTAAAATCAATCAACTTATTCCTGGAAAAGTTCATATAGCCGTAACTGAAAGTATTAAAAAAATGGTAGAAGCTACTTTAATGGGCTCAAATATAACGACGCTACCTAAAAAAGTAGGGGATCTTACTTTTGAAGAAAGGGAACAGCTAGTAAGGAAGTCTATCGGTTTATACAAGAAAACGGCAGCTGTTGAAGGGGCATCAACCGGTGCTGGGGGTATTTTATTAGGATTAGCCGACTTTCCTTTGTTTTTAAGTATAAAAATGAAATTTCTCTTTGATGTTGCAAGTCATTACGGCTATAGCACAAAGGAGTATGAAGAAAGATTGTTTTTATTATATGTTTTTCAACTAGCATTCTCGAGTGAAAAACATAGAGAAGAGGTTTTTTCCATAATTGAAAATTGGGAAAAGAAAAAAGAGGAAATAAAAGATCTGGATTGGCGAGTTTTTCAGCAAGAATACCGAGATTATATTGATTTAGTGAAGCTGATGCAGTTTCTGCCCGGAATTGGAGCGGTTGTAGGGGGAGTTGCTAACTATCATCTTGTTCAACAGCTTGGAGATTGTGCTATGAACTGTTATCGGTTAAGAATTTTTTCTGAACATAAATAATCGAGTAGGAGCTTAATCAGGAGCTCCTACTCGATTTTTGTTTAAACGGAATCTGTTAGGGAAGAATACTTCTCTTTTGCATTCAATTGATATTGAATGGTTGCTTTACATAATGTTTTGGCAGCAATGAGCAGAGCTTTTTCATCAATATCAAAATTAGGATGGTGGTGAGGGTATGCCTTTTCAGGATTGGCAGGTCTTGCACCGGTAAAGAAAAATGTCCCTTTTACATGTTGTAAATAATAAGCAAAATCCTCTCCACCCATTTGTAATGGACTTTCTTCTACTTCATAGACATCAGGAACTTCTGCTGCGAGTTCCTTTAAAAACATTGTTTCTTCTTCATGATTGATAACTGGTGGATAGCCCTTGAAAAAATCATATTTGTACTCTGCATCATTCATTAAACAAGTTCCTTTTACAACTTTTTCAATTTCAGCTGCAATCTGTTCTCTTACTTCTTCGTCAAACGATCTTGCTGTGCCAATAAGGGTAGCTGAGTTTGCAATAATGTTAAATGCATTTTCTGCTACAAAAGATCCGACTGTCACTACTGCTGAATGGACGGGATCTACCTTACGACTAACAATTTGTTGTAAGCTTGTAACAACTTGAGACCCGATTAGAATGGCATCCTTTGTTTTATGTGGCTGTGCCCCATGTCCACCTTTACCAAGAATGTTAATTTCAAATCGATCTGCTGCTGCCATTAAAGGCCCTACGCGGTATTGAATTTTTCCTACGGGCTCTGTTGCCCATAAATGTGTTCCAAAAATAACATCAACACCGTCCAAGCACCCATCTTGAATCATTGGCAGGGCTCCGCCTGGTGCATATTCCTCGGCATGTTGATGAATGAGAACAATATTTCCGTTTAGATGCTCTCGATTTTGGTGGAGAACTTTTGCTAATACAAGCAAGGTAGCTGTATGTCCGTCATGACCACATGCATGCATCACACCCGGAACAGTGGATTTATATTCAACATCTTTTTCGTCTTGAATTGGAAGTGCATCAAAATCTGCGCGTAAAGCAACGGTTGGTCCTGAGTTGCCCCCTTTTATTGTCGCAACAACACCATTGCCACCTACATTTTCTCTGACATCAATCCCAAGTTCCATGTAATACTCGGCAATATACTTAGCTGTTTTCACCTCTTGAAAAGAGACTTCAGGATGCATATGTAAATACCGACGGATATTGACCATTTCAGAGAAATAATTGTCCAAATCGTTGTAGAGATGATCAAGCATATAATGAATCCTCCTTTGAAAGATAGGTAGAAATTTAGGCTTGCACTTTTTCTGTTGAAAAACGTTATAGAAACATATGTTAATAACGTAAAATGTATTAAAATAGTAAAGGGAAATTTAAGTTAGCTAGATTGTACCTGAAAAAAATTGAATATGACAAGAAAATTGTTTAGAAGGGGGAATTTTGTGAAAATAACATACATAGCAAGTTTATTAGCATTGTTCTTTATCTTAGTTATCTTTTTCATAAAAATGGACGTAGTAACTGACATCGATACTGAAATTGGAGAAAGTATATATCATCTCCATGATAGTGGGTTTTCTACGATTATATCAGCTATTGGGATGTTAGGCTCAACAATTGGAATTATTTCTATCCTATTTATTTTTATGTTTATATTTGCTTGGTTCGAAAAAGGTTTTCTTTCTTCAGCTGTTTTATTTTTAAGCGTCCTTTTAGGGAATATCGGAAATAAGGTGTTGAAGGCCCTAGTTGCAAGAGAAAGACCAACGTTTCCGCAGCACATAGAAGAAGGCTATAGTTTTCCAAGTGGTCATGTTATGGTAGGACTTCTTCTCTTTGGCATGATTGCGTTTAATTTGATGAAGAGAACGAATCAGCAGAAGATTAAACAAACGATTTTTTGTGTTACTAGCTTTCTGATCATCCTTATCGGCTTTAGCAGGCTTATAGAAGGAGAACATTTTTTAACAGATATTATCGGTGGAATTACCGCTGGGGTGATCATGTTGATTGGGTTCATAAAGCTTGATATTTATTTACATCAGATGGTGAAGAATAGGAAAGAAAAAAGGGATATTGCAGTGTAACGTAATATTAATACGAGGTATGTAAGTAAACAGTCCATTTTGGGCTGTTTTTTTGTGTTTTAATGGACGAGAACCATAAATGATAGTAGAGTTTTCGGCATTTTCTGAGGGATGAAAGACAATATGTACCATCTGGAGAAGTGGAAAGTTCTTCATAAGGGGAATGAGGCCCAAACGCACCAGTTGGAGGAGTGAAAAGTTCTTCATAAAGGGAATGAAGGCCCAAACGCACCAGTTGGAGAAGTGAAAAGTTCTTCATAAGGGGAATGAAGGCCCAAACGCACCAGTTGGAGGAGTGAAAAGTTCTTCATAAGCGGAATGAAGGCCCAAATGCACCAGTTGGAGAAGTGAAAAGTTCTTCATAAGGGGAATGAAGGCCCAAACGCACCAGTTAGAGGAGTGAAAAGTTCTTTCATTAGCTTCTTTTTTTAGTTGAAGCTTTCCTACACTAACTTTTTAAAGGAATAAACCGCTAGATCACGAATATAAAAAATAGAATAATAAATATTTAAAGGATAGGTGAGGGAAATGAAATACAATTCATTGGGGAAAAGTGGTTTGCTCGTTTCAGAGCTTTGTTTAGGGGCAATGACATTTGGTAAAGAAGTGAATGAATCTGATTCGATTGAAATGATTCATCGTTTTCTTGACCAAGGTGGGAATTTTATTGATACTGCCGATGTTTATGTTGGTGGAGAGTCTGAAAAAATTGTAGGAAAAGCAATTAAAGAAAGACGCTCAGAGGTTGTATTAGCTACTAAAGTCAGAATGCGAGTAGGTCCACATCCGAATGATTTTGGGTATTCACGTCGTCGAATTATGGAAGGAATTGATCAAAGCTTAAAGCGTTTAAATACAGATTACATTGATCTTTACCAGCTCCATGTATGGGATCATTTAACACCAATTGAGGAAACAATTCGTACTCTTGATGACCTAGTCAGCTCTGGAAAAGTACGTTACATAGGATGTTCCAACTTTTTAGCATGGCAAATGATGAAGGCATTATCATATAGTGATTTTCAAAATATGGTTAGATTTATTTCGATCCAACCGCAATACAGTCTTATTAATCGTGAGATGGATCGCGAAATTATTCCTTTATGTAAAGAGGAAAATGTCGGGATTATACCATGGGCACCTATTGGTGGAGGTTTCCTAACTGGAAAATATGTGAAGGGGGAAAATCCTCAAAGTGGCAGACTTTCAAATGGCGTTGGAGAGTCAAGCTGGGAAAATCGTGCAAATGAGAAAAACTTTGCCATTTTAGAAGCAGTTCAAGAGATTGCCCAATCATTAGACAAAACTCCTGCACAAGTAGCTCTGAGATGGCTTCTACAAAAAGAGGAAATCACTTCACCAATCTTTGGCGCGAGTAGCTTGGAACAATATGAGGAGAACATGGGAAGTATCGGCTGGGAGCTATCAGAGGAACAGTGGAATCAGTTAGATGAAATAAGTAAGCTTCCAAGTGAATATCCAACAAGATTTCTTGAGAAATTTAAAAGGTAAATATAGTGCAGGCATCATGTTTGTAAAAAAGAGCAGGTAGTGAAGGTGATAACCCTTTACCTGCTCTTTTTTAAATGATCAGAAAGGAAAATTCCTATGGGGGATCGTATAAGAAAACTAACGCAATCACCATTAGGACTTGACGATAAGCCAAGTTTTTCTAAAAGACACTAAATGTTAGCGTTATCAAATTGTTTTGATATAAATCTTTTTTCCAGTACGGGCACTTTCTATCGCACCAAACACCATGGCCATGCTTTTGATATTATCTTCACAATCTGTTTCAGCTGTTCGACCTTGTTCAAGGGCTAAAAACATTTCGTCCAAACAGCCCCAATGTCCTTCGTGACCAAAATGAATCTCAGATGCTTCTTTTCGAATAACAGGACGTAAAAATTCAATGGACTTTGATTCGTCGACCACCTCGTAATATGGGAGGTTAAATCCATCCCATTTAGCTGTTCCTTTGCTACCAATGACACGCCAATCCGATTCCCAAGAGGTGCTTATTCCTTCAGCACTCCAGGATCCTTGATAGGTGAATACAGCTCCGTTGCTCATCTCAAAAATACATGTAGCCGATGCATTGCCCTTATACCAAGAGCTAGGTGGATTGTATTCATGACAATACACAGAAACAGGATCTGCATTCGTTAGATATCTTGCTTGATCAAATGTATGAATTGCCATATCAAGAATAAGTGGACTATCCATGGCCTCTCGAAATCCTCCAAAGTGGGGGCCGAGGAAAAAATCTGCATGGATTGAGTTAATTTGACCAATTTCATCCCTTGCAAGTAAGGTGCGTAGAGCACGAATTTGTTTGTTATAACGTCTGTTTTGCATCACGGTGTATGTATAACCAGTTTCTTTTGCAAGTTTTAATAATTCTTTTGCATCGTCCATTGATTCTGCCATTGGCTTCTCTCCGAAAACGTGACAGTTGGCCTTTAAGGCAGTAGATACTATTTGTTTATGAGCTGCTGGTATGGTGACGTCAATAACTAGGTTTGCATCATGATGAGTAGCTAGTGCTTCTTCTAAATCGGAATAAACCGGAGCTGTAAGTCCCTTTTTTGCAGCCATGCCTTCTGCTGTCTCAATGTGAACATCGACAAGTGCGACAATGTCGGCATTATCCCTCTGTAAAACATAATCAATCCATGTATTGGCCATTCCGCCACAACCTACAACGACAACATGATGTTTCAAAAAAATTCCTCCCCTCACTTCTATTTTAGTTTATAAAGAGTGAGATTAACAATGAAGAACTTTGTAGTGTGCATTATTTTTGATGAACTTTGTTGTTATTAATAACTTGAAGAAAACACCACTATAGAAAGTCTAATGGCATCTTTTCTTCTTGGAATTTTACCTTTTATACGATAGAAACACTGTTTTAAACAGATTAGTAGGTCAAGTAGCAACAATCTATCAGAAATGTTAAATCCGTAAACTTTGTTGCTATAAGTAACTTTGAAGGAAATACCACTATATAAAGTCTAGTGGCATCTTTTTTTTCTTAGAATTCTACCTTTTATACGATAGAAACACTGTTTTAAACAGATTAGTAGGTCAAGTAGCAACAATCTATCAGAAATGCTAAATTCGTAAACTTTGTTGCTATAAGTAACTTGGGAGGAAACAGCACTATATAAGGTCTAGTGGCATCTTTTCTTCTCAGAAAAGAGCCATAGAAAAGAGCCTAAATAAAAGAGAATAACTCATTTTTTTGTGAGTTACCCTCATTGTCATTATAGGAGGAACATGGCGACAATTGTTGTGACGACTAACCCAATTGAGACTGGCAGAAGATTTCTTCGAGCTAATTCAAAAGGATCAACTCCACAAATAGCGGCAGCAGGTATGAGTGCCCATGGAATGATGGTTCCCCCACCAACCCATATCGCTGTTACCTGACCTAAAGCAGTTAGAGTAGCTGTGCTTACTCCAATTGCTGCTGAAAACAACTGAGCAATAGATCCTGCTAGAGATATGCCTGAAAAGCCTGAACCATCAAGTCCTGTTAATATTCCAACACCAGTTAATGTAATTGCACCGATCTCAGGGGTTAATGGAACGACGGTCGCTAAAGCTATCCCTAAGTCATTGACAATACCTTCTGAGCTTTTAGGTAAATACTCTCCAATGATCGTGTAAAATCCTGCATCCCCTAGATAAAAGAAGGCAGCAATAGGGATAACTGGGCCGAAAACCCTAAAACCAAATTGAAAACCTTGTATTAAATAGTTAGTAGACTCTTCAAGCCCTTTTTTCTTATGCGCTGAACAGGTAGCTACAATTAAAATAAGAAGGGCAGTACCACCAATTAATGCTGTCGCATCTCCACCTTGTAAGTTCAAAGTTATCATTAATAGAACATCGATTAGGAAGATAATTGGGATTGAAATAGCCATCCATTTTTTAGTTGTCGAGGATAATAAGCTATGATCTGTTTCTTGGTTACCTGAGGTTGCTGAAACCGTAGGAAAGGGTTTGCCTAGCCTCATATCTCTCTTTAGGAAAAGAAAGGCAGCAATTGTCGTTACGAGCCCCATTGTAATCACGAGTGGAACGCTTGCTTGAACAACATCTCCAACTGGAATACCTGCAGCATCAGCGGTTAGTTTTGGAGCAGCTTGAATGATAAAATCTCCTGATAAAGCTATTCCGTGGCCAAATAGATTAATAGCTACAGCGACACCAAGTGCTGGCAAGCCTGCTCGGATGGCTACTGGTAGTAAAACAGCCCCAATTAATGCGACAGCTGGGGATGGCCAAAAGAAAAATGAAATGACCATCATTAGGATCCCAATCGTCCAATATGCTGTTGTTGGATTTTTTATAACTCTTGAAAAGGGTGCGATCATAACCTCATTTATTCCAGATATCAATAAGATTTTGCTCATTGCGACGATAATGGAAATGATTAAGATTGTTGGCAATAGTTCTGTAATGGCAAAAATGAAACTATTAAATAAACTTATAATTGTGTTACTAACTGATAATGTTGAAAAAGCTGCAACTGAAAGAATGCCGACAATGCAAACTATCGTCGTATCACGGCGAAATAGCATAAAACCGATAATAGCGATAATGTAAAATAAATAAACCCAATGGATGAGTGTAACTTCTACCCCCATTTTAATCACTCCTTCAGCAAATGCCTAAAAGGTTTTTCTTATACTTTATGAGAGATGGAGGTAAGGTGTGAGGAAGAGTTGGCAGGTGAAAAAGATTATTATTAGGTTTGCTATAAAACCTAGTCACCTTTAAGTGTATGTGGGTCATACTTTGTCAAAAAGTTGGGTATTTTGTGTATCATACAAAATGTGAAGCTAATGTTATGTAGAAAGAAGCTGTCATTTCCAAGGAAATATTGTCAGAAAT
>JAPSLU010000075.1 GCA_031180405.1 Bacillus sp. (in: firmicutes)
TTCCCATTTCTTAATTGAATTTGCTTCAAGATCTTCCCAAGTCATTTCACCACTTAGGTACTTTTGCATATTTGCCCCAAGATCATCTCCCCAAGCGCTAGGGTAGCCTAAGAACACCCATCCAATTGTTTTTCCTGCTGAAGCATATTCATAGATCTCTTTTGAAATAGGATCTGAGATTTTTGATGTATCATATCCTTCATAAGCTGGAATAAATTTAAAGTCATTCAATACCGCTTCTTTACCAGTTTCAGATGTGTACAACCAATCTAAGAAATCTTTTGAAGCTTGTACCGTTTTTTCATCACTATTGCTATTAACAGCCCAATAGTTTGGAATTCCTACCGGTAGACTACCTTCAAACCCTTCAACTGGAATTGGTAGTATACCGACATTGTTCTCAGCAAACTCAGAATCCATTTCATAAACAGATGGGTAAATCCAGTTACCTTGTTGAATAATTGCCACTTGCTCTAAAGAGAAATACTCTTCAACTTGTTGAGAATAATCTAGACTTAAAGAAGGTTGAACAGAGTATTTATTCTGTAGATCAAGCATTCTTTGCAGTTCAGAGCCTTTTTCAAATCCAACAGTTTTAGCATTGAAAGCCTCTAAAACATCATGATTAAATTCTGGAGCAAAGTAAACGTTCGCTAAGTGATTTCCTACAACCCATTTTTCTTTTGCTGGTAAGGCGAATACAGCCTCAATTTCTAACTCTTCTTTTTTACTATCTAATGTTTGAACAGCTTTCTCTAAATCTTCATACGATAAGATTTCTTCAGGATTAATCCCAGCCTTCTCAAACATTGCTTTATTATAGATCAGACCATATCCTTCTTGGTTAAATGGTAACCCTAAAACTTTCTCACCTTCAGTTACTGCTGTTAATGAACCTTCAAGCGCTGCGTCAGCTGCTTTTGTATCTGATAAATCAGCTAGATACTCTTTAAATTGAGCTGCCTCAGACGGACCGGCAATACTGAAGATTTCTGGTTCTTCACCAGATGAAAACTGAGATTTTAATGAACTAATATAGTCAGTTCCCCCACCAACACTTGTGATATTAATGTTCACTCCAGGGTTTTCTTCCTCATACTTCTCCGCAAGTGCATTAAATTGTTCATTAAATTCAACTTTACCTTGGAAAATATCAATTGTGATTTGATCCTCTGAAGCCCCACCGTTACCTGAATTTCCACCAGCTCCACAACCAGCCAAAAGAAGTCCAGATACCGCTATAGTTGAAATTAATTTAGAATATATCTTTTTGCTCTTCATCCTGTTCACTCCTATAAAGTAATTAAAATTCGATGCAACCGCTTGCCTAAATTGATGAAACATGTTGTAATAATCATATCTTGCATCATCTAGTTCATTCATATAAATATTATTCTCTTCTGCTAACCCCATTTTCTACCAACCTAAGAAAGCGTTTAATGTAACTGCTTACAAGTGTCATTGTACTACCTTCCTTTTTTTATGTCAAACGTTTTCATAAAATTTTTCATATAAAATAACACATTATTCCTCAACCTCCTTAGTCCTACCTCCTTACAATTGAAAATATATTCATCTTACTCCCCTGTGAATTGGATAAATCATGAAAACGTTTGACACATTATATAATAATATGGTAAATTTTCTTTTATTATTGAAATAACAATAGTTATTCATCACTTTATAAGGTTATAGACATAATACTTTCTTTTAAGATAAGGAATATCATTAACGAGCATTAGTTTTGCAACCGCTTACTACTTTTGATTTACAATTTACTGAAGATTCGATATATATAGAATAGAGATTTATTTCATTTCAAAGGGGTTTGAGTGATGGTTAGCATCAAAGATGTAGCACAGTTAGCTGGTGTTTCAATAACTACCGTTTCAAGAGTATTAAATAGCAAGGGATATATTGGAAACGAAACTCGCCAAAAGGTCGAGAAAGCAATGAAGCAACTAGATTATCATCCAAACCAAATTGCTCGAGCACTTTTAAAGAATCAATCTTACTTATTAGGGGTAATTGTGCCTGATTTAAGTCACCCACTTTTTTCCGAACTAATCAATTGGATTGAAGCTTACGCAAATGAAAAAAATTATAAACTTTTGGTTTGCAACTCCCTACAAGATTCTGATAAGGAAATAAACTATATTAGCATGCTTCGCCAAAATCGGGTCGATGGTATTATTATGTGCAGTCATTCTCTAGAAATTGAAGCCTATTTAAAAGTTTCAATGCCAATTGTTTCCTTTGATCGTATCATTTCATCCTCGATCACCTATGTTGCTAGTGACAATTATAAAGGCGGGGAAATTGCAACGAAGCATTTAATTGAAAGCGGATGCAAAAATCTACTTCATATTTCAGGTCCTCTAACATATGATCTATTACCTAATAGACGAACCGACGCTTTTCAATTAACCTGTACGAAGAACAATATAGCATTTAGTATCATTGAAGGAGCACATGTTAAAGCTACTTTTCAGGATAACTGGAATTTCATTGAACAAGAGATCTCGCCACAACTCGAAAAATATGATGGCGTTTTTTGCAGTAATGATATCATGGCGTACACACTTTATGTTTACGCAACGAAAAACAATATTAAAGTCCCAGAACAACTTAAAATTATCGGTTATGATTATCATAGCTTCACTAGAATGCTGCAACACCCTAAACTAACAACGGTTAGACAGCCCTTGGATCGTATTGGTAAAGCTCTTTGTTCTTCGTTAATCGATCAGATTGAAAATGAAAAGCCTGAATTTGTTAATAATACTGTTATTGACGTTGAATTAATTCGCGGAGAAACGACTTAACTTTTTTCGGAGAAGAATAAATCATCTCCGATTTTTTAATTTCTCCCTGTATGGTGTATAACTTTTTCACTCAACCATACCATACGGAGAGTTTTTTAATTCCGGGTTATTTGTTATTTTTTGTAATTTATTTAATGATTATTCTAATATATTTCCGATTTTCTAAATTTTATTTTCGATTCGCTATTTTTCGTCAAATTTCGAGGGGCCCACCCATAATTAATTCTTCATTTTTAAACAACATTACTAGAAATAAAAAATCCCTTTATCCTCCTAAACATCAGGAAAATAAAGGGATATATTTAGTTCAACTCCAACAATGCCACACATTCCACATGAACAGTATGTGGAAATAAATCAACTGGTTGAACCAATTTTAATTGATAACCAAATTGGTCAAGTTCTTTAATATCAGTAGCAAAAGTATCCGGATTACAAGAAACATACACAATTCGTTCTGGTTTTGAACGCCCAATTCTTCTCATTACTTTTCCACCTGCACCTGACCGTGGCGGATCAAGAAGAAGTAATTCAGGACTTCCAAAGCTCTCTAACACTTGGTCAATCCCTTTTCTCGCATCCTTCGCTAAAAACTCCGTATTTGAGATGCCATTGTCTTTTGCGTTACGTTTTGCTGATTCAATTGATGTCTCGACAATCTCAATTCCTACTAGCTTACCTACTCTATTTGCAAAAGGAAGAGAAAAAGTTCCAACTCCACAGAAAAGATCAATCATTTTTTCTGATTTCTTAGGCTGACCCATTTCTATTGCTAAATCTACTAATTTTTGAGCTTGAGTAGGGTTCGTTTGGAAAAACGTATCAAACCAAAGTCGGAAACGGTAGCCATCCATTTCGTCATAGATAAAGTCTCGTCCGGCTAAGACATGAATTTGCTCAGCTTGAGTACGGTCAGCCCATTGTGTGTTTTCAAGCCATAAAAAGCTTTTCACTTGAGGGAATTTCTTTTCTATACATGAAACCAAGTCGCGAACAGCTTCTTGATAATTCTCTGGTGACTCTGTCGCAAAAAGAGCTAACATCACTTCTCCTGTTGCAAAGGATTGTCTAACCATCAGATGACGAAGTAAGCCCTCATGAAGGTCTTTATTATATCCCTTTAGTTGATGATTTTTTACCCATTCTGCTACTTCCATCGCAGCGGCTACCATTTCTTCGCCTGCAATTAAGCATGTTTCAAGGGAAATAATTTTCCGGAAGTTCCCTTGTTCATGTAATCCAAGAGAACCGTCAGGAGCAAAGGTAAATTCCATTTTATTTCGATAACGCCAAGGCTTGTTCATCCCCATTGTCTCTTGGACTAAATTCGCATCAAATCCTTGACTCTCAATCGCATGCCTCACATGTTCCGTTTTTTGCTTCAACTGTGCGGAATAACTCCAATGCTGCCAAACACATCCCCCACAAGTTTCAAAATGTGGACATGGTGGAGCCGTACGATCTGGATGAGCTTCTACTATCTCATCTGGCATTGCCTTTCTTCTTTTTCTTTCTGGCTGATCCACAGTCACACGAACTTTCTCTCCTGGCAGTGTTTGCGGGATCGTAAGCTTTAGCTTTTTTGGATTACCTAATTCATTTTTACGCCAAACCGCTGCTCTACCTGATCCTCTATCATCTAAATGGCTGATTTCAGCAACCATTGTTTCTCCCTTCGATATGGTCAATGGTGTTCCTCCTTCTATCTATCACTCTATTAAAATTTTGAATTTCACGTCATCTTCTTCAAAACACATACTAAACTAGTATAAAGGACGAGCCACGAATATGGAATTAAATCATTGTGCACGACATCCAGCTCCAGCGCCAAGCCCCTCGAGGTCATAAGCTAATTTAGAATTAAAGACAAAGAACGTCTTCTATTCTAAATCATCTTATGCTTGTCGGGGCTGATCAAGACGCTTGCGCTTTTGTTCATATCAACAATTTTTATAATTTACACTAACGACGAAAAAATGCTACCACGAGGATAGCATCGTATGATATTGAACAACCATCATTTCACGTACCACAATAAGTTCGATACGTTCCATTTGAATTTACAGGAGCTGTACAATATTTAGTTTGATGTGCTTCATATGCAAAAGGATTTGAAAGAGCCTCTAACAGTTGTTCCATAACACTATAGTCTTGTCTATCCACTGCAGCCTCTAACGCCTCTTCTACCCGATGGTTTCGGGGAATGATGGCAGGATTATTGTTTTTCATCAATTGATGTGAGTCTGCTTTTGATTGTTGCTGCCTGCCTAGTCTGTCCACCCATTGATTATACCATGTTGTAAATTCTTCTGTTCCAAATAAAACATTATCCTCATGAGAATCCAACGTTAATGCTCGGAATGTATTTGTATAATCAGCACGATACTTCACCATTATTTGTAGTAGGTCCTCAACAAGAGTATGATCCTCAGGCTCTTCATTAAATAAGCCTAGTTTTGCTCTCATTCCGTTAATCCAATACGCACGATACACCTCAGGAAAACCTGATAGTACCTCCTGCGCCATCTCGACGGCCCTTTTCTGATCTTCATGAAGAAGCGGCAATAAACATTCAGCAAAGCGCGCAAGATTCCAACCAGCAATATTCGGTTGGTTATCATAAGCATAACGTCCTTGGGTATCAATGGAACTAAACACTGTCTCAGGATCATATGTATCCATAAAAGCACATGGACCATAATCAATTGTTTCTCCACTAATTGTCATATTATCCGTATTCATAACACCATGGATAAACCCGACTAGTTGCCACTTGGAAACGAGCAGAGCTTGACGCTTAACTACCTCTTTTAGGAAAGAAAGATATCGGCTGTTATCTGACTTTATATCTGGATAATGACGCTCTATTGTATAATCCGCTAACACCTGAAGTTCCTCAACCTTACCCCATTGTGCAACAAATTGAAATGTACCAACTCTGATATGACTAGCAGCTACACGGGTTAAAATCGCACCTGGTAATCTCGTTTCTCGAAGGATAGATTCACCGGTTGTGACTACTGCTAGACTACGCGTCGTCGGAATACCTAGGCCATACATTGCTTCACTAATAATATATTCACGTAACATCGGTCCAAGTGCCGCTCGACCGTCTCCTCCACGAGAATAAGGTGTTCTTCCTGATCCTTTTAACTGAATGTCAAATCGCTCACCACGTGGAGTGAGCTGCTCACCTAGTAATACAGCCCGGCCATCCCCTAACATATTAAAGTGTCCAAATTGATGACCTGCATATGCTTGAGCAATAGGTGCTGCTCCATCCGGAATTCGGTTGCCAGCAAAAACAGCTACGCAATCCTCATTTTCCAATGCATGAGCATTCAGCCCAAGAGAAGCTGCCAATGACTTATTGAGCTTGATTAACTTTGGCGACTCAACAGGATTTGGATTTTGGCTAGTAAAAAGCTTTTCCGGAAGGCTAGCATAACTATTTTCTAAATTCCAACCTGCTTTTTCATTTTTCTTTGACATTGGCTGATCTCCTTTTTCATTCATTTTTTCTCTACGAACGACCAGACTTTTTTAGTCTCTCTTTTGCCTTTCTTATTATACCTCTTAGAAGAGAAGTGAAGTGATGACAAGCCTCTATTAATGTTCTCTATTCACAAAGTAAGATAACAAATGCTTCAAAAAAGGAATGTTACGCGGCATCACTTGCAATGCTTCCAGTGCTAGACAGTAATGCTCCCACATCTCTTTCCTCGCACCTTCCTTACCTAAAATTGACACAAATGTTGAGCTGCTATTTTCAGCGTCAATACCTGCTAGCTTTCCAAGGACACTCGATTCTCCTTCATAGTCAAGCAGGTCATCTTTGATCTGAAACGCAATGCCTGCATGATAGGCAAACGTTTTTAAAGATCTTACTTCTTCTTCATCGACTTGAGCAAGAATGGCTGGCATAACCAAGCAGGCTTCAAACGCCAACCCGGTCTTATAAAAACACATTTGATTTAATTGGTCTAATGTCAATTGTTTTTTCTTGGCCTCTAAATCCATCATCTGTCCCTTACACATATCAGCAGTCACTTGTGATGAATATTGGATCAAATTTAACACCGTTTTGTGGTTGAACTTATCAAGAGATGCTTGTTCCCAAATGGCCTTCTGGGTAAGAAAGAGACCTGTAAGCTCTGCTGTTGCAATGTTATATACTTGGTGAAGAGTTGGTCTTCCTCTACGAATTGGTGCATTATCCTGAGATGGCAAATCATCAAAGATTAAAGATGCAGTATGCATATATTCCAGTGACTTTAGAAGCGGCTCGATATCTAGCTTGTTTAGTCCATAAGCCTCAACACCAATAAACCATGTCATGATTGGTCTTAATCTTTTCCCGTCACCTTTTAAGCTGTAATTTGCAGCATCAAAAATCAAATCATTTTGAATTGAAATAGAATCTTCATGTCGAAGATGTAAGATTTTATTCACTTGGTTTCTTACTTCATCAATAGTTTCCAAAAATTGTTTTTGTTCATTTCGGTTATTTCTTAGGATTGTGATGATGTGGTCTCTAAGTAATTTATCGAAAAAGTCTACGTTGTTTGCTTTTCGTACCATACGTTGTATGATACGAAAAAACTCAGGATTGCCTGATGCAAACACTTTCATGACTTCATTGTATTTTTTTGGTCCTATTCGCTGTTTAAATCGCTTCAATCCATTAATAGCACGATCCAAGATCACTTCACAGGTCATCGGATCTGAATTGTACACATGATGGATCAAGTTGGAAATCACTGTCCAATATAATTCAAAGGGATTAATTAGATCCACTCGCTTATCATGGTATGTCAGATAATAAGTATAAGGAGTTACTGCACCAGCTTTCATATCATCAAACATATCAGCAAAGTCATCAGCCAATTGATTGTAGATGCCATAATAGAAAGTTCGACTTTCAAACCCTTCATTCTCTGGGGCATTAAGGACTGAACGAACAATTAATCGCGAGGAAGATGATTTTAAAATAATTGGGATGTAGATTTGCTCATTTGTGTAATCTCCATTGTTAAGGTTCTTGACGCGATCAACTTCCTGAGCTTGAAAAAACACATAAGACTGCTCCAAAAAGGATGCCATTTTTTCTGAGCTCTGATGGGATTTAATATAGTTAAAAGCTTGTTTTAGTTCAGAATGGACAAACGTAATTAATCCCTTATTGTCGTCCGACCAATCCCCCAACTTCGGTACGGACCCTGTAATGAGTGTAGTACGTATCAAATTAGTATAATGTATTTTCTCTTGATCAGATAATACCTTTGAATCCAAAAGATCATCTATAAAGGGATAGGTTAAACCATAGGAGTAACCTATCCTAATTGCTTCATCAAGTTTTTCAGCACGCTCTTCAGGCAATAACTCATCACCCATGTCCTCAACTGCATGCATGACTACTCCTGCAATGATTTTTATCAGTTTTCGTTGGGCATGCTCAGCATCCATCCCCTCTGGAATATGAGAAGATACAGCTTTGAGCTTATTGATTAACCAGAAGAAAGCTGATTCAACACCTTCTTTCTGGGCCCAACGATACAATCCAGCCATGTTGAAGATGTCATCAGCTGATGTAGAAGATTGAGTAAGATGCGTTTTTAATGATTGAACCACTTGCTGCATCTTCGCTTGTGTAGCAGATGAGTTTAACACCTTTCCAAGATCTCTTAAATAAATATATGAAACGCTTCGCTCAAGGTAATGATGCAGCTTACCTTTTTTATCCATCCACTGGATGTATTTATGATAATCACGTGAATCAGGCTTTCTCTTCCCACGGAATATAAAAGGCAATATCGAGTTGTGCCTAAGATGATTATGTTTCCAAGACTCAAAATCCTTCGTTAAAGTCGGAACAAACGACTTTTGTAAAACCTGTTCATTTAATGAAGCAAAATAATTAGAAGCCTTCTGCTCAGCTAAAATATAGCCTTCATTAGCATTTTTCGTTAACACCTTATTCATAGTGAACATTACCTCTACTTTATGTTTTGCTATAAAACGCAATATAAATTCTATGTTCCAAAAATTATACCAAAGTATTTATCTATAAACTTAAGCAAAGTATAATTAAATATAATCTTAACCTACAGTGTTTATAACCTTAAAGGTTAGTACCTCTAATTAATTCCCCATCACTAATTAATACTCTACATATACCCGTAACATTCTTTCAAACCAAATCTAATAGGCACATTCCATGAAGAAATGCACCGCTTTACACTCTTAGTGGTTTTATTCACCGCTGCACTAATAAAGCGATTTTCATAATCTCCTCACAAAATATTAACATTAATGGTGTGCTTATTTTGCAATGTCTGTAAGCATTTTTAGTTTTCAAACTGATCTGCAACCTCTCCGTGAACTCCCAATCCATCATTCACCACTTAACATCGCATTCACATTCGACAAAATTCGTGTTAAACTAACATTTATGTATGATTATATGTATTAATGTATCAACGTATTGAAGTGTTCATACTCTATTAAGTTTCTATTTTAAGAATCGGAGGAAAAGTAATATGAAGAGTTTATTTCACAAATGGAATCAATTCAGCTTGGTAACTCGAATTGTTATAGGGATTATAATTGGTGTAATCCTAGCGGTAACTGTTCCCGAGGCCGGAAGATGGGTCACTATTTTCGGTTCTTTATTTGTAGGTGCATTAAAAGCAGTTGCACCAGTTTTAGTTTTATTGCTAGTCATTCATGCGATTGCTAAGCATAAAAGCGGTCAGCAAACAAATATGAAATCAATTATCGTACTTTATGGGATAAGTACATTTTTAGCAGGACTTGTTGCAGTTGTAGCAAGCTTTATTTTTCCGGTAACCTTAACACTTACATCAGGGGCGGAAGGGTTTGAACCACCTAGTGGACTTTCAGAGGTGCTTCAAACATTACTATTTAACTTTGTTGATAATCCCATTAATGCACTAATAAATTCTAATTATATCGGAATATTAGCTTGGGCTATCCTTCTTGGTATTGCTTTAAAGAATGCATCTGATTCTACTAAAAACATGCTAGCTAATTTTTCAGATGCGATCTCCCAAATCGTGAAATGGGTAATAAATTTAGCACCAATTGGGATCATGGGGCTTGTTTTTGAAGCTATTGCCACTAATGGGCTATCCGCATTGCTTGATTACGGAAAATTACTTTTAGTTCTACTTGGATGTATGTTTTTTATTGCTCTTGTAGTTAATCCTATTATCGTGTTCATTAATATTCGTAAAAATCCATATCCACTTGTTTTTAAAGTCCTTAAGGATAGCGGAATTACAGCGTTCTTTACACGAAGCTCAGCAGCAAACATTCCAGTAAATATGAGCCTATGTGAAAAGTTAAATTTAGATAAGGATACGTACTCGGTATCAATTCCATTAGGAGCTACCATTAATATGGCAGGGGCCGCTGTTACAATTTCCATCTTAACCCTTGCAGCCGTGAATACACTTGGCATTCAAGTTGATATAGGTACAGCACTAATTCTTAGTATTTTATCTGCTATATCTGCATGTGGTGCTTCAGGTGTTGCAGGTGGGTCACTCTTACTCATTCCTTTAGCTTGCAGCTTATTTGGAATCTCAAACGATGTTGCGATGCAAGTCGTGGCAGTTGGTTTCATCATCGGAGTACTCCAAGACTCTTGTGAAACAGCACTTAACTCATCTTCCGACGTACTTTATACAGCAACTGCTGAATATGCAAAAATGCGTAAAGAGGGCAAGGAATTTAGTATTTAGTCTCAAAAAGAATACCCCTTCACATTTTGTGAAGGGGTATTTTTTCTATTACTCTTAGTATTAACGTTTCCAATGTTAGTAAGCGAAATGAAATTGCAGCAATGATTACCCTCGCAAACCATTCTCGAATCCAAACGAGAGTTTATAATTAAGACTTCTTCTTTTACTTTAACACATCTTTCAGAAATTTTAACCTTTGCTCTGCATTCCCTTTAACAATAATATCAACACCACTATCTATGTTTTTTTCAACCTTTTCACCCTTTATAGCTTTCGCAGCAGCCTCTACACTTAAATAGCCCATATCATAGGGATTTTGGGAGACTGAACCTGATAACGTTCCATCCTCTATTAACTCTAGCATATCAGTTATTCCATCCGCTCCAGTTACAGGCATACTAAGTCCATGTTTTTTTAGAACCTCTTGTACATGTAAGGCTACTTCATCAGTTACAGCCATTACCCCTTTAAGGTCAGGATGCTCCTGCAGCACTTCCTCCATTCCCTTTTTAATTGTTTTTTCCTGCTCATAATAATTACTTACATTTATTGTGGTTACAACATCAATTCCTGCTTTTTTTAAGCTGTTTTCAGCTCCTTCTAGTCGCTCATCTATTAATCTTACTCCGATCTCTCCCCCAAACAAAGCTACTTTATCCCCCGGTTGTAACTGGGAAGCTAATAATTGGCCCGCTCTTTTCCCTAACTCTAAATTATTAGTACCAATATAAGATGTCTTATTCTTCCATGGATCATCAGTGTCTACTAACAAAGTTGGTACACCTTTTTCGACAAACTTATTTAAAATCGGTATGACTCTATCTGGTATAATAGGAGAAACAATTAATACATCTGGATTTTCCCTTAACGTTCTTTCCAATAAGAAGAGCTGTTCTTCTGTCGTTCCATTTTTAGGAGCAATAACTTTACCCTCTATTCCAAAGTCTTTAAAGCCCTTTTCACTACCAGCTTTAATAATATTCCAATATTCAGAGTTTACTTCTTTTAGAACCACTACAACCTTCGGCTTCTCATCTGCAAATGATTTTGATATTATACCTACAGTCCCTATAATAATGAAAGATACTATAATAAGATAAATTTTTCTTTTTTGATTCAAATGATATCTACCCTCCTAACGCTTAAATATATCTAGATAACCTCTATTTATAATAAAAATAATAAGTGCTTTATCATTGTTCTTTTATCTTAAGAAGCAAGATCCTGTCCTTCAATCTTTAACCATTCACTTTAAAATGGATGGAAAATGTTGTTCCTTCGTCACCTGTGTGTATATTTATATCGGCATTATGACGTTCTGCAACACTATAACAAATAGCTAACCCCAAGCCTGTACCAGTTTCTTTTGTTGTGAAAAATGGCGTTCCTATTTTTTCCATTACTTCAGAGCTAATTCCCACACCCTGATCACTGATTTCCAAGATGACCTCACCCTTTTTTTCATAGGTTTTTATCGTCAGTTGTCCTCCTGAATCCATTGCATCAAGTCCATTTAAGGCCATATTTAATATCATTTGCCTTATTTCCTTTTGATCAATGAAAATATCACTACATATATTTAATTCTAAGATAATGAGTTTACTAGAGCGTAAGGCTTCAGCCTGTATTAAAGGAGCTAGGGCATGTATTATTTTATTTATACTTTGCTTCTTTTTATGACTCACCTTATTTTTAGCTAGGTTTAGAAATTCAGTAATAATTGTATTTGCCCTATTTAGTTCCTCAAGCATTAAATCAAGTATTTCATTAGAAAAACCACTACTATTTCTCGTTAATTGTAAAAATCCATGGACTGTGGTCATAGGGTTTCGAATCTCATGAGCAATACCGGCAGCCATTTCTCCTATTAAATTTAATCGATCTAATCGATACATTTCCTTCTCTAAGTGAAGTCTTTCTGTTATATCTGTTACAACAATTAGAGTACATGGTTCACCTTGTATCTCGATCATTTCCGTGGACATTAATCCATAACGCATATCGCCACTTTTTGTCTTGTAGCATATCTTTTCGTTTCGAAACGTCAGCTCTAGATTAATTTGATTGTTATCAGAATCAACCACATAATCTAAGCCTTTGGTTTTCATTAACTCATCAAGAGAATAGCCAGTGAACATCATCCAGTTTGTATTAACATCAAGAATTGACCTGTATTTCAGAGAGTAAATGGCCATTAAGCAAGGGCTAGATTCAAAGATTTTCTGGAATCTATCTTGGGAAAGATACAAATCATCTGCTATCTTTTTTCGTTCTTTGATTTCTTTCTCTAACTCTTTATTAGCTTTAATGAGTTCCAATGTACGTTTTTCTACGATGTGTTCCATATAGTTGAATTTTTGCTCTTTCAATTTTTCCATTTGCTTTCTCTCAGTAACGTCACGTATTGTACAAACAAATATAAGCTGATTTTCCACAACTGTTTTCCCTATTTGAATATCAGCAGGAAAGGAACGGTTATCCTTACGCAAGGCATCTACCTCTATAACCTTTCCCACAGAAACCCTTATAAAAGAAAAATTAAACTTCTTAGATTCATCTTCATTCTGAAAGAGCATCATTGTATTTTTTCCAAGTAATTCATCGGTGGAATACCCAAACATATTCTCTACAGCTGGGTTTGCTGATAAAATATATCCCTCTTCATCAAATGTAATAATTGTGTCTAATATTGTTTCACCTATTACTTTTGATAAAGCCTCAGATCTTTGTAAATTTATTTTCACCTGGTCTAATCTGTTATGAACTTCATTAATTTCAGCCTTTTGCTTCTTTTCATTTAAAACTATTGTTTCTTCATGATTTTGATGTAGCTGAACAAATTGTTCAATTTTCTGTCTTAGAGTTTCTGGGTGAAAAGGCTTAAAAATATAATCGATTGCACCGACAGAGTAACCTTGTTTTACATGTTCTACTTCTTGACTTATTGCTGTGATGAAAATAATTGGTATATTCCTTGTTTTCTCTCTGGATTTAATAAGCTTTGCCGTTTCAAAACCGTTTAAACCAGGCATTTGAACATCTAGTAAGATAACAGCAAACTGCTGTTTCAGCATACATTTCAAGGCCTCTTTACCTGAAGTTGCACTGACTAAATGATAGTTTGGAGATGTTAATACGGCTTCCAATGCTAGTAGATTCTCGGGATGATCATCCACCATTAAAATATTAACCTTTCTACTAGGTTCATTATTTATATTTTCGGTACAGTTTTTGCGGTCCATCAAATTCTCCGTAACAGTTCTCATAACTAGTAAATTTAATCCCCTCTCTTTTACCTAAACCAAGAAATCCCGAAACGCTCAGGCTATCATAGATCAGCTTATGGACATCATTTTGAAGACGTTTATTAAAATAGATTAGGACATTTCGACAAATAATAATATCAAACTCGTTAAATGAATGATCCGTTACTAAATTATGCTGTGCGAACACAACATTTTTAAGAAGAAAGGAATGAAAAAAGACCTGATCATCAACTGCCTTATAGTATTCAGAAAAGGATCTTTTTCCACCTGCTTCAAAGTAATTTTTTGTATAGAGCTGCATTCCATCTATTGAAAAAATGCCGCTTTTTGCTTTCTCTAAAACATGAACATTTATATCTGTAGCAAAAATTCTCGTCTTATCATATAGTCCTTCCTCTTGTAACAGGATTGCCATTGAATAAACTTCCTCACCCGAAGAGCACCCCACATGCCAAATCCGTATTTTTGGTAAATTCTTTATAATGGGGATTACATTTCTTCGGAAACTGCTAAAAAATTGGGGATCTCTGAACATTTCCGTTACATTTATAGAAAAATCCGCAATTAAATCTTCCATCGTCCTTTTGTCTCGCAGTACACTTTCTTGTAATGCCGAAATGCTACTCAAGTTTTCCTTTTTCACTCGTTGCAGGATTCTCCTTTGAATAAAGGGAAAGGCATAGTTTCTGAAATCATAGCCACAATAACGAAAAACAGCTTCTAATAGTAAATCTATTTCTATCTTTTCGACCTCATCAACTAGTAAGTGATGTTGGATTCCTTTTCCTAAAATCTCCTACCCCTCCTTGCTGTACAACCAAACATGCATTAACGAGAATAACTGATCTAGGTTAATAGGCTTACTAATATAATCCGTCGCTCCAACCTCTAAGCATTGCTCTCTGCTATGTTTCATCGCTTTTGCCGTTAATGCAATGATTGGTATATGATTAAATTCTTGCATTTTTCTGATCTCTCTCATCGCCTGAAACCCATCCATTTCTGGCATCATAATATCCATAAGAACTAAATCCACATCTGGGTTATTAAGTAACTCTTCAATTCCTTCTTTACCATTTTCCGCAATCAAAATATCCAGCTCATATTTTTCAAGTGCAACTGTTAACGCATATACATTTCGAATATCATCATCAACTATAAGGATCTTCTTACCTTTTAGTAAGGATTTTCCCTGATCCTTTATATGAAGGTCCATTTCCCTAATCTCGTTGTTATCTACAACCATCGAGTAGTTTTCCTCACGTGTCACTGCAGCCTCTTCTCTCACGAAACGATCAATCATCATGTTTTTCTGTTCATCATAAGGTAAATATAAAGTGAAGGTACTACCCTTTCCTTTCTCACTATTCACCTCTAAAAATCCACCTAATAAGTTCGCTATATTTTTACTTATTGAAAGTCCAAGTCCTGTACCACCATATTGCCTGCTTGTTGTTCCATCTGCTTGTTTAAACGCCTCAAATATTGCTTCTTGTTTTTCTTCATCAATTCCTATCCCAGTGTCAGTGACAGAAAAAGCAATCATCTGAGTTACTTGGGTATTTTTTATATTAAATTGTTTTAAACTTTCATTATCTACCCTTTGAACGGATAATAAAATACTTCCCTGCTCAGTAAATTTAAAGGCATTTGATAAAAGGTTTTTTAGTATTTGATGTAATCTCTGTTCATCTGTTAAAAGAATTTCTGGTAAATCAGCATGTAACTCAATTTTAAAGTCTACGTTTTTTTGACGAGAAATCGGGGAGAATTGCCCAATAATGGATTCTTTTATTGTTTGCAATTTAACCTCCTTCGTTATTACCTCTAACTTTCCAGATTCAACCTTTGCTAAATCTAAAATATCGTTAATGAGTTGCAATAGATCATTTCCTGACGAGAAAATCGTATTTATATATTCCTGTTGTTTAGGAGTAAGGTTGCCATCACTATTTTCTGATAAGATATTTGCTAAAATTAATAAACTATTAAGTGGCGTTCTTAATTCATGAGACATATTCGCCAAAAACTCAGATTTATATTGAGAGCTTAATTCTAGTTGTTGCGCTTTTTCCTCAAGTGCCTCTTTGATTCTTTCAACTTCTAGTTTCTTTTGCTCAGAAGTTTCATACTGTTCCTCAAGTTTTTCATTTGTTGTTCTTAATTCTTCTTGTTGCACCTGTAATTCCTCAGATTGTGCTTGGAGCTCTTCTGTAAGCGCCTGTGATTCCTGTAACAATTGATCTACTTTCATCCTGTTCATAATACTATTAATTGTGATGCCTATATTACTACTCACTTCTTCCAGAAGTTTAATATGAGAACTACTAAATTCATCAAATGAGGCAACCTCTATAACAGCTAGAACACTACCTTCAAATTGAACAGGCAGAATCATTATATTTTTAGGTATCCCCTTTCCTAAACCTGAATGTACATTTATATAATGATCTGGAATATCCCTAAGTAGAATTCGACGTTTTTCAGCTGCACTTTGTCCGATAAGCCCCTCTCCAAAACGAAAATACTCAAATTTATTGTTTTCATTTAACAAGGCATATGAAGCCATTTTCTTTAAATACTTGTCACTATTTTTTACTTCCTTAACATAAAAAACACCTAAACTTCCTCCTACCATGGGAACAAGCTTTGTTATCAATCTTTCTGATAACATCTTGATATTTTCAACTTCAGGGTACATCGTAGCTATTTCGGCAACCTTCGTTTTAAGCCAACTATTTTCCTCAGCTTCTTCCTTTAACTTCTTCTCGAGCTTACTATGATTCTCTAAGGCACTTGCCATTTTGTTGAATGCAATTGCTATTTCTCCAACTTCGCCTTTTTGAGTTATTTCAATTCTAGGTAAATGTTCAAAATGACTGTTTGTAGCACTTTTCATTACTGACGTAACATGATTAAGATTATTTGTCATCCGTTTGATAATCCAAATTGTGTATCCTAATCCAATAAGTAGCCCAATTGCTAAAAATATATAAATGTTTTTAACAGCCCAATTATATGTATCTCTAGATCTTAGAAGTTCATTTTTCATTTCTTGTTCTTGCAGCCCTTGAAGAAGTTCCGCAATCTGAATCATTCTCTTTCTTGTAAGCTCTGCTTCATTCCATAGCGAAGTAATGATTTCTGTATCACTATTGATTTTTTGTGTTGATAAAAGTTGCTGAACAATCGTTAAATATGATTCTTGTAATGTTTTATACTTTACAATTAATTCTTTGGACTTCTCTTGAGAATCAATATCTTCAAGTCCCTCCAACGACTGCTTTAAGTTCATCTGCGACTCCTCCCAAGCATTAAGTACCTCTCTATTGCTTGTGGATGAC
>JAPSLU010000076.1 GCA_031180405.1 Bacillus sp. (in: firmicutes)
CATCCGGAGCGTGTCCTTGTGGATTAACACTTGGTGCTTTTTTTCCGCGATTATTCCCTCTTTTTTCACTGCTCATGTAAAGTCACCTCCACTATTATTATTACCTAATACCTAAAAATTACTTTTTAAAAGTTAGTCTAAATGAATGAAAAGTAGGAAAGAATTCAGAAAAAAAGGTGAAAAATAATAGAATTTGTCAACATTTTTAGATAAGATCAAAATATAACAATAACAAAAGGATGAATCCGAAATATGTTTCGAACAGTTAGAGACTATGTTGATCATTTAAATAGTAAGGGTTTTGTATTAGGTGAAGAGGCCAATGGTTTTATTCAATTTGGACAACATTATACAGATACAGTCGACGAAGTGGTAATTATCGCGATAGAATTAACACTAAAAATTCAGAAAGAATTTGATGGCTCATTTTTTATTTCTCTACTAGAGAGTCTTAAATCAGAAAAGATAGTTAACCGTAAACAAGCACTTAATCATATGGAATCATTAAACCTATTATAAAACTGCCCACATTACAGTTTGTTAAAAGAGCTAGAATTTTACAGCATTCATAAAATACTTATAAAAATCTAGCCCCTTATTATAAACTGTGTCTTTGCTTCGTTTGCCACTTAAATACAGTTAGTCTAGGTAGTTCAGTTACAATCATCGCTATTAGGATTAAACAACATCCTATTAGCCCATTACCTGTCATACGTTCATCAATAACCCAAAAGGCTGTTAATGCAGCAAAAACTGGCTCCATCGCAAATATTAGTGCAACTCTTGCCGCAGTTGTAAACTGTTGGAATTTAGTTTGAATATAAAAGGCAAGTGCTGTTGCAAATACCGATGTCGTAATTAATGCGATAACAACCTCTTTGTTAAAAAGCTTCTCAGTTGTAATAGTTTCTTCAAATAAAAAAGAACATAAAAAACTTAAAAATGACACCGTAAATAACTGAATGATTGTTAATGGAATAGCTTGATGCCGACTAGTCAACTTTCCAGTTAATACAATATGAAAGGCGAAACCAAAAGCACAAATAAAAACAAGCAAATCCCCAAAGTTTATTTTAGATATTCCTGCTAAAGTTAAAAAGTAAAGTCCAACAGTACCGATACTAGCTCCAATAAAGACGATTAGTTTCGGTTGCTCCTTTAAAAAGTAGACAGCAAGAAAAGGTACGATCATTACACTTAAACCAGTAATAAAGCCTGCTTTAGAAGAGGTAGTATACATTAAACCCACAGTTTGAAAAGCGTATCCAATAAACAAAAAGAACCCTAAAAATACACCTGCTTTGATCAATTCCTTTGAAATATACTTTCTTTTACTTCTCAATACAAACAAAGATAATATCAAGGATGCTAGAAGGAAGCGAATACCATTGAACAAATGCGGTGGTAGAAATTGAATTGCGTTTTGTACAATTACAAAAGTTGCTCCCCAAATAAAGGCTACAAATAATAAGCTTCCATCAGCAAACATTTTTTTCATTCTATCACTCTTTCAGACGCTTTATTTTCCATTTAATGGTTTATTCGAGGGGTTACATCACTGTTTTAAAATAGCGCTTCTTGCTAGTTGATCGGCTACTTTGTTTTCTTTGCTAGGTATCCATTTTATAAAGAATAAATCAAATTGTTTAGAGAGTTCTAGAACTTTTTCTAATAGGGGAGAGTATGCACTGTTTTTTACATATTGCTTTTCTACAGCACGATCAACTAACTGTGAGTCAGTGCGAAAGGAGACAACCTTATATTTCTTTTGTATGCAAATTTCCATTCCTTTTATTAATGCATAGTATTCAGCTTCATGATTTGTCATTATTCCTAGTGGAATAGAATATTGTTCAGCATTTCCATTCCCTTTAATAAAAATCCCTGCACCAGATTTCCCGGGATCACCAGCACTGGCGCCATCAACATAAACTTCAATCAAAAAAATTCCTCCTCCTATCAATTTCCTTTTATAAAAATGGAATCGATGATAAAATAAATACCATTGGTTTTCGCTATATTTGAAAATATTGTCGCCATCATCATGATAAATCGAATATGATTATAGCATATTGATTACATTAGGTAATATGAAGATTTCATTTTAAAAGATGATTTTTTTAAAGGATTTGGAAATTTCATTCATATAATACAATAAAATAATTGTTCAGGAGTGAACGTTGTTGAAATATAGTATCGAATGGTCGTATCAAACTAAGAAAAAAGTACAAACGGCTTTAACATCTGATTATCTTTCGTTGAATGAAACCATATTAATCGCAGAAGATATGCTCCAAACAGGTAGAGTGAAGGAACTTTCCTTTACCTCAGAAGATGGACAGTCGTGGAATCTAAAAGAATTAAAGAAATTAAGAGATATCGTAAAGGATGAACCACATAATGTTGTGGCATATTTTGATGGCGGATTTCATAAAAATACAAAACTAGCTGGATTTGGAGCGGTTGTGTATTATACCCAAAATGGAAATCGACACAGAATAAGAATGAATGAAAGAGCAAATGAAATTGAGTCAAATAATGAGGCAGAGTATGCAGCTTTTGCATATTTAGTCGATATTCTAGAAGAATTCGGAATTACAAGACAAGAGGTCTTATTTAAAGGCGATTCACAAGTTGTTTTAAACCAACTTTCTGGAGAGTGGCCTTGTTATGAACCCGAGTTTAATCTTTGGCTTGATCGAATTGAGAATAAATTAAAAAAATTAAGAATCACACCAAAATATGAAGCTATTTCCAGAAAAGAGAATACAGAAGCAGACAGACTAGCGACTCAAGCACTGGAAGGTATTGACATTAATAGTAAAATGACAATGAATGAGGACGTTGAAGAAAATGAGTAAAAAACAAACCTTACAAGAATTAAGCGAAATTATCGACACTTTTTGTGTTAACTGTTTATTAAAAAAACATTTCCGAGAAGAGTATGGTAAGACCTATGCACATACTTTTTGTATAAAAAGTTGTACTGTAGGTGAAAAAATAAGAAAAGTTGGCAAAAAGTTGATATAATAAAAAAATCCGCATTTTGCGGATTTTTTTAAAAAGGAAATTAAACAATTCTTGTACTGTGCATAAGCGCGTGACATTAAGCGCTTATGCTTTTGTTCTCCTACAACTTATTATGGATTTTAGAAGGTACAAATAGTGTGGTACAATCAGTAGAATTCATAATATGTACTATTTTATTTGTTAGCTTCTAATAATTGATGTTCACATTGCTCGAGAAGTTGTTGCTGTTTTGATAGAAAATCTTGGTCAAATCCAGTTTCTGCTGTACGATTCATGATTTCTTTTGCATCTTGGATAGCATTTTGAGCATTTTTAAGTGCCTCTGGGTCCATCTGCATGGTAGCAGCACCAACCATTTTTTGAGCTGCTTTTACAGATGCTTCAAGTTGTCCTATGTCGTTCATTCCACTTATTAATCCGGTATGATTAATTTGATCCATTTTTACCACCTCCATCTGTAGTTTTTGATGATCTCAACAAAAATATTCGTTAAAAAAAACAATGTTTTTTTTATATCGCAAATTCAATTGTCGTGTTAAAATGAAAATAGAATGATTCTTTGAAAAAATCAGAACAAATATAAACCATTTTTACTAGAAATTGTCGATTTATCAATTAAAATGAGGGGGGAAAGACTTGGCGAATGCTCCATTGGATTCATCGATTAAAGAAGCTTTCTATGAAATATATAAAGATATAGATAAATTGGTCTTTATAGCGAACAACGCAAATGTGTTTAGCTATAATGAAGTTGGTCGGATCGAAAGAAGTATTAAGCAAAATGTAAAAGCAATAGAGTATTTATTAATAAGCCAAAAATCAATATAAAAAAAAGAGGTGGGAAAATTCCACCTCTTTTTGAATAAGTTTGTTTATGGTCAAATCACAGAATTAAACGAGTGATTATAACTTTGTAACGTTAGCAGCTTGTGGTCCGCGGTTACCTTCTACAATTTCAAAAGAAACCTCTTGGCCCTCTTCTAATGATTTGTATCCATCACCTTGAATAGCTGTGAAGTGAACGAATACATCATCTCCACCTTCAACTTCGATAAATCCGAAACCTTTTTCGTTATTAAACCATTTTACTTTACCGTTTTGCATAGTAGATAATCCTCCTAATACTGTAGCACAGGTGGTGCTAAAAAAAATTTTATCATTAAAGAATATAAATATGTAGGGTATGTCATGTTGAGAAATTCGTAAGTTGTCTCCAATATATACTCATCTTAATGATAATTTCACTATACACCAATCACAAGATATACGTCAAGGTCAAGTAGCATATTTTAACAAAACTTTCTGAAACTTTTGGTTAATGGATTATTATAGTTTTTTATGTACAAGCATATAATGGTTAAAACTAAAGGTGAGGGTTATTATGCGAAAGATTGATTTAAATGGAACAGTTATTTTTGTAGCATGTCATCGAAACATAGATGGATTGAAATTTAATAAAGTTTGTGGTTTGATTCGTCTATTAGGAGAGAAAATATACGAGGTAAAAAAATCTTCTGTTATATTAGTACATGACGAAGAAGTAAATTATGTAATTGAAAGAATGAATACAGATACGTACACTCTATTTGTTCATTATGAAATTTCTAGACAAAAAGTATATAGAATATCACAAAATCAGACAATAAGTTAAAGGAAAATTAGTTCCCTTTTTCAAAAAAAAGTTTATAATAATGTTAATACGATATGTATGCTTCTATTAGCTGCAATAAGATGAAAATTTTACATAATCATCTCTATTACTTTTAAAAGCTGCATTGGCTATCTTGAAAGGGGATAATAAAATGGTAGAAAAAACATTTACAATTACAAGTGAAGCAGGTCTTCACGCTAGACCAGCAACTGCTCTAGTAAATGCAGTAAATTCATTCACTGCAGATGTTAACCTAGAAGCAAATGGTCGCACAGTTAACCTGAAATCTATTATGGGTGTTATGTCTTTAGGAATTTCTAAAGGGACTCAAGTGAAAATTTCAGCTAGCGGTAGTGACGAAGAAGCAGCATTGGAAGCTGTTGAAAGAGCAATTACAACTGAAGGTCTAGGAAAGTAAACAAAGAGAGAGCGACATGATGTCTGCTCTCTTTTTGTTTTGTTTTAGTTTCCCTTTTTCATAAGAAATGAGTAGGAAACGAATAAGTGGATTAAAATTCATTTCAAACATTTAGAAGTTCAGAACTATTCTTTTCTGGATTTATCTCTTTGATCTTTATTGCGCTTATTGGCTTTACTATTGTCACCTGCTAAATGTTCCTCGGCAAATTCCATTTGATTTGCTCCATTTTTAGGTGAGTTTTGATTAAGGCTTCCTTTGTTTACTTTTTTTGTCATCATAATCTCCTCCATTATTGAAAGCTTTTTATAGCCTGCTTATTTTTTACAATGAGCAAAACTCTATGCATAATAGGAAGATGTTTTTAACCTCTTTCTACCTGCACACCACTCTCTTGGGAAGGAATTAGTTTTTTATGAGAATTTTTTGATTGATAGATCCAACCAGTATAAGAAGCAGTAATTTGTAACTGTTTATCAAGGATGACAATTGCTGTATAGGGGTAATGGTGGTTATGCCTAAAGCGAAGATCAATCCAACGAACCTCATAACCTTCAGGACGTAGAACATATAAAGCATGAACATGCTTTGAATTCGCTAAAAAGTGTTTTACATTTCGATCTTTTAGTGAAGCTAGAATGTAAGGGCAGTTTGGATTGTGTTTGTTAAAATAGTGTTTCCAAGTAATCTTTCGTTTGTTTATTCTGCCAGTTTTATAATACTGGTCTGTTTCAATGACAAAATCCCATTTGAAAAGTGATAAAGTAGGTATAATTGTATAAGTAGCTTTAATGTTTTCGTTCATGATAGATCTTTTAACATGAATAGAGAAAAGGTAGCGTATTACAAGATAAATAAAAATAGAAAGATAGCCGAATAAAAAGACAATTCCAGGAGGATAGTTGGACAGCCACAATATAAAGCATATTATGTGGACGATAAAAATAAATGGATCGAATAAAGGGAGAAAATTCGTTGATAGCCATTTCTTTGTAAAAGGGTATCCTGCTTGCGTACCATAAGCATTAAAAAGATCAAATGTAACATGTAAAATAACAGCTAAGGACGTCCAAAAAAGCAATGGTAAAAATGCTACAGTGTTTAAAAAGAGGAAGATCAAAAATGAAATCAACATTGACCAAATAAGTATGGCAGGGAAGGAATGAGAGACACCTCTATGGTGTTCTGTATACATGCCATTCCCCTTAAAGATTTTAATTCCATAATCAAAATCCGGTGCATTTGAACCGATAACTGTTCCTAACATAACTGCATAGGTAAGCTCTGAACTCGATGCTACAGTTGGATCTAAATAAGCAAGACCTGCTAATCCGAATCCCATTGTAATATGAGTACTTGTATCCATAAATGGCCCCCAAATTAATAGATAAACCCATCCATCCTTCTATGTCTTTTAAAAATAAACTCAATAAGTCCAACAGAATCAACTTTGCAACCTTCTAATAGTTTACAGAGCCAGCCATTAATTTTTTATCTCTTATATACGATGCTTCTTTCATCATATCCTTCACAATAATGTCAGCGGATTGAGGAAGGTTCAGCCTCTTAATATTGTTTTTCATATTTTGCAATTTTTCGTCGTCTAATAACAGGTTATGAACCTCTTCAACTATATCTTCAATCTGGTTAATGATAATAGCTGATTGATTATCTTCAAAAAAGTGGGCATTTTCCTTTTCTTGTCCCGGAACAGGTTTGAAAAGTACAACAGGCACACCGATCGCTGTCGCTTCTGTTAATGTAATGCCACCCGGTTTTGTAATCATACATGAAGCAATTCGGTAAAGCTCATCAACTTGCTCTACATAACTCAGCACTTTAACTTGTTGGGGGTAATTTTTACTTAATGAATCAAGAGATTCTTTTAGAAGGTGATTATTCCCACATACAACAACAATTTGAATATGTTCATTTTTGGAAATAAAGGCCTGACATAGCTCTTTCACATTTTTTAAAACGCCATGAGCTCCAGCCATAATGAGCAGAGTTTTTTTAGAAGGATTTAAATCATATTTATGGTAAATTGGATTTAAATCCTTTTCCATTTCAAATTGCTTTCGAATAGGAATTCCAGTTACTTTTATTCGATTTGGATGAATCCCCAGTTGTAATAATTTTTCTTTTACATGATTTGTAGCAACATAGTATTTATCGATATTTTCATGAACCCAAATTCTGTGCAAGCAAAAGTCTGTTAGTACATTAAAAGTAGGGATTATTGTTCCTGTTTTTCGTCGATATTCAGGTACAACGATCATCGGAAATGTATTGATAATCATATCAGGTTGCTCAGTTGTAACAATTTGGTGTAATCGCTTATGCCCCATTTTAAAATAAAGATTCATCATTCGTTTGTTATAAATCTTGTCGACTCCGTAATAAAAAAGTCGATAAAATTGTTTTCCAATAGAAAAACTTTTTAAATATAAATACTGAGTAATTTCTGAAAAAACTGGAAATGATTCTGAATAAAGATTACATACAATAATTTTTTCAAACCCGAGTTGTTTACATTTATCTTCTAATGTTTTGGCAACTTGGACATGGCCATTGCCATATTTTGCAGTTAAAATTAACACCTTTGAATTACGCTTCAACATTTTCACCTCAATCTAGTCAGAAACAGTTCAATACACATTAAAAACAGTCCATATTCAAAGTATATGAAAATATGAACTGAATTTGTCTTAAAGATTACCATATAAATGTTACTTTTTTATAAAGCAATTATTAAGTATTTCTTAAGATGTTAAGTTGGTTTGTAAAAATATTGAAAGTCATGCATTGTATCATAAGATCTCTTAAAAAAATACTTATTTAGTCCCAATTGTATGGAGTTTCTTGGTAAACATAATAATTGAGCCAGTTGACAAAAAGAAGATTTGCATGGGATCGCCAACATTGAATTGGTTTATTTTTTGGATCATTGTTGCGAAAGTAGTTTTCTGGAATTTCAATGTCAAGTCCTTTAGCTACGTCTCGCTCGTACTCGTCTTGCAATGACGTTAATTCATATTCAGGATGACCAGTTAAATAGACTTGTTTTTCATCCTTTGACATGACTAGGCAGACTCCAGCTTTTTCAGAATAAGAAAGGATCTGTAGCTCAGGGATTTGTTCAATCTCCTCTTTTAGGACATCAGTATGTCTAGAATGTGGGACATAGTACAAATCATCAAATCCTCTTAACAATTTTACGGTTGGATCAACAACTTCATGCTCATAAATGCCAAAGCATTTTTTCTCTAGTTTATATTTATTTACGCCATAGTGATGGTAAAGTCCTGCTTGTGCTCCCCAACAAATATGTAATGTTGAAGTAACATTGGTTTTTGTCCAATTCATAATCGTTTGCATTTCTGGCCAATAGGAAACTTCTTCAAATTCTAAGTGCTCGATTGGTGCACCGGTAATAATCATACCGTCATACTTTTTGTGTTTGATGTGGCGGAATGTCGTATAAAATTCTTTTAAATGTTCTATTGCCGTCGTCTTTGATGTATGTGTTTCTGGTCGTAAAAAGGTAATGTTTAACTGTAAAGGTGAGTTTCCTAGTAAACGTAATAGTTGAGTTTCAGTTTTTTCTTTTTCAGGCATAATGTTTAAAATAATAATATTTAAAGGACGTATATCCTGAGAGTAGGCTCTTTTTTCATCCATAATGAAAATGTTCTCTTGTTCAAGAATTTCTTTAGCTGGTAAATGACTTGGAATATTAATTGGCATTAAAGACACCCCCGTATACATGATTTAACCTAATTGGCTCTAAGAACTCAAAATAACCATAAAGTCACTGATTCTTTATTATAGAAAGTTTAGAAAAATAATTCAATTTATATATTTCAATCAATAAACATTTGTTCAAAAAAAACTGTTTTTTATATAATAGCAACTATATGTGTTTACGTCTCTTCTTACAAGTTAAAGTTATGGTAAAATATTCTTTAACAATACAAAACAAGCGAGGATAAAAGACGTTGAGTAAAAAAAAGAAAATTAAATCAGATATCGAAATTGCTCAGGCAGTACCTCTCCTGCCACTAAAAGAAATGGCAGACAAGTATTTTGAACTTGAAGAGGATGAATTAGAATTATACGGAAAATACAAAGCCAAGCTATCATTATCAATACTAGACCGTTTGAAGAATAAAGAACCAGGAAAGTTGATTTTAGTCACATCTATTAACCCGACTCCAGCAGGGGAAGGGAAATCAACGGTTACAGTTGGGTTAGGGCAAGCGCTTAATAAATTAAATAAAAAGACAATTGTAGCAATGAGAGAGCCTTCTTTAGGTCCAACCATGGGGTTGAAAGGAGGAGCTGCAGGTGGTGGATATTCCCAGGTGCTTCCGATGGAGGAAATCAATCTCCACTTTACGGGTGATCTCCATGCTATTACGACAGCGAATAATGCCTTAGCGTCATTTATTGATAATCATATACACCAAGGAAATGATTGTAAAATCGATCCTAGAAGAATCGTTTGGAAGAGAGTGTTGGACTTAAATGACCGTGCTTTACGTAATATTACAATTGGCTTAGGTGGACCTTCAAATGGTGTACCACGTGAAGACCATTTTGATATTACAGTTGCTTCAGAGATTATGGCTATTCTATGTTTAGCAACCAATTTTAAAGATTTACGGGAAAGACTTTCAAAAATTGTTGTTGGCTATACGTACACCAATGAACCAGTTACAGTTACAGACTTAGGGTTCGAGGGTGCTCTAACACTTCTTTTAAAAGAAGCAATAAAGCCAAACCTTGTCCAAACAATTGAACATACGCCGGCTATCATACATGGAGGACCTTTTGCAAACATTGCACATGGTTGTAACAGTCTTCTTGCAACAAAGATGGCATTAAAATTGGGAGATTATGTTGTGACAGAAGCTGGATTTGGTGCGGACCTTGGAGCTGAAAAGTTTTTGAACATAAAATCAAGAATAGGTGATATTAAACCAGCAGCGATAGTGATTGTTGCAACAATTAGAGCTTTAAAGATGCATGGTGGGGTAAAAAAAGATCTATTAAAGAATGAAGATACAAGGGCTCTCACAGATGGAATAAGAAATTTAGAAAAGCATATTGAAACCATTAAAAGTTTTGGAGTTCCTTATGTCGTAGCCGTTAATAAATTTATGACAGATACAGAAAAAGAAGTTAAAGTAATCCTTGATTGGTGTGAAGGCAAACAACATCCTGCTGTTTTAAGTGAGGTATGGGAGCGGGGTGGTGAAGGTGGGATTGACCTTGCCAAAAAGGTACTTTCAGTTATAGAAAAGGAAGAGAATCATTTTCAGTTTCTATATAAAACAGATGAGTCAATAGAGGAAAAGATTTTTAAAATAGCGAATAAAGTTTATGGTGCAGCTAAGGTACAATATACCGATAAGGCAATGAAACAAATAAAAGACTTTGTACGTCTGGGCTGGGATGACCTTCCGATTTGTATGGCAAAAACTCAATATTCATTAACTGATGATCCAAATGTTTTGGGAAGGCCAGAAAGCTTTACAATTACGATTCGTGAATTAAAGGTGTCTCTTGGTGCTGGCTTTATCGTTGCACTAACTGGAAATATTATGACAATGCCAGGTTTACCAGCAAAACCAGCTGCACTTGAAATGGATGTTTCAGAAGATGGAAAAGCCTTAGGCTTGTTTTAGGGGGGAGCTATGTTTGATCCTACTGTATTTGATAATTTAAAGGTTGTTATTGAAGGGTATATTTATGATATGGATCTTGAAAATCAGATTGCTGTGATAGACCGTAGTGACATCATTGAACTTGCAACAATGTCTAGAAAATATTCAATTTCATATAAAGGAATAAAGAAGAAACGAATGACAGCTAAGCTTCAGATTGAAATGCCACATCATGAACTTTCTGGCGAACTCCTGCAAACAAAAGTAAAACCAGGTTGCATTGTGAAACTTTCACTGTATGAAACACAAGGAACAAAAGAATATGATGAATTACTTTATAAGAAGATGAAAAAAAGCTGGGGCGAAAAACATACAGTAACATTAATTTTAACAAAGAAACTTACTGCAACATCATGTTCTTATCATCACAAATACCAGGTAGAGTTTGAGACCTTGTTTGGAGAGGATGAAATGGAGGAGTTATTACATATTGTTGATCATTCAATCGCTTTACTGGGATTAACATCAAAAATGTCATGAAAGCTGAAAAGGATGGTTCATATGAATATTTATGATTTTGAAATAGAGACAATTCAAGGTGAGATAAAGAAATTGAAAGAGTATGAAAATAATGTTTTATTAATCGTTAACACAGCGAGTAAATGTGGTTTTACCCCACAGTATAAACAACTTCAAGAGTTATATGAGGAATATAAAGATATAGGCTTTACAGTACTTGGTTTTCCCTGTAATCAGTTTATGAGTCAGGAGCCTGGTGAAAACGGTGAAATAGAACGCTTTTGTGAACTTAACTACGGAGTAACATTCCCTCTGTTTTCGAAAATTGATGTGAATGGGGAAAATGCACATCCATTATTTGTTTATTTATCTTCTGAAACACCAGGTCTTTTAGGTAGCAAAGCGATTAAATGGAATTTCACAAAATTTTTAGTTGATTCAAATGGCCACCCGGTTGAACGATTTTCACCTAACACAAACCCGAGACAATTAAAACCACATATCGAAAAATTATTGAACTAAGGATAAGATGACCATAAACTATGAATGGGCACTCTCAGAACAATCCTATATAGGTTTATTCTCGCTGAAAGACTATATAGGATCATGTTAGGGAGTGTCCTTTGTTTTGTACTAATCTTCTATGAATTAATGTTCATTTTCGAGATGTTTAGTTCATAACACAATTAAAGTACTAATAAGTATTGTAGTTGATTTCCGGGTAAAGATGTTATTTGGTATACCGTATACCCGATACTTATGAGCTGGGACAATGTTTCTGCACAGTTCTTACTTGGTGGTTCAAGAGGTGCATGGTAACTTGAATACATTTGATGAAATGCATTATTTTTAAAACAGTGTAATAAGACGACATGTCGACCGGTCCATGCCTGGCCAATCATAGTTTGATGATCACTACCTTGCATCTGTCCTTCTCCTTTTTATTTTATAAAGTATTATATGAATGACACTAGTCTGACGTTCAATATTGAGAAAAGCAGTACAATTAAGCACCAAGGAGTCTAAATGTAGATGATAAATGATAGAGGAACTATTGAAAATATCAAATGTTTTGTATATGGAAAATTAGAAAACGAGGGGAGTGGACATGATAAATGGCATATTGAAAGAGTTAGAAAATTGGCTTTATTTATAGCTGAAAGAGAAAAAGCAAACCTCTTTATTGTTGAATTAGCTGCAATACTTCATGATGTTATTGATGAAAAGCTAGCAGTTGGAATAAAGATGAAGATCCCTGAAGTAAGAAAGTTATTAATAAAGCAAAATGTTGAAAAAAATGAGATTGATACAGTCCTAACGATTATTGACCGTATTAGCTTCCGTAAAAATATAAACTCAAGTGAACTAAGCTTTGAAGGGCAAATTGTTCAAGATGCTGACCGTTTAGATGCCATTGGTGCAATTGGAATTGCGAGAACATTCTCATTTGCTGGCTCAAGAGGTCATGTCATATACGATCCTGAAAAGAAAATAGATCCAGACGCAATCCAACATTTTTATGATAAGTTACTAAAATTGAAAAATTTAATGAATACAGAAACTGCAAAAAAATTGGCAGAAGATAGACATAAGTTTCTGGAGGATTATTTAAAACAATTTTATTTTGAATGGAATGGGATTGAAGTAGAAGGACCCAGCACCTAAGTATTTGCTTGCTCCCATTACAGATGGTTACATAGTTTCCTTGCACCCAGAATGCCGTTCTTTTCAGTAATAAGCGGAAAGGTAACTTATTATAAACCTGTCTATTTTTAGTTCGTTAGTATCAAGATCCTATAAATGGTATTTGAGAAAGTGGCTATGTTACAATATCATTACGAAAATATAAAGGAGTGCCCCAAATGAAGATAAAATCAATTGAACCTACTCCAAGTCCAAATACAATGAAGGTTCTTTTATCAGAGGAACTTCCTTCTGGAAAAAGCAATAATTACAAAAAGGAAACAGCGAGTGAGGCGCCACAAATCATAAGAGATATCCTTGCAATTGAAGGAATTAAAGGTGTTTATCATGTTGCCGATTTTCTAGCAGTTGAAAGAAATTCCAAATTTGATTGGAAAGATCTTTTAACACAAGTACGTAAATCATTTGGTGAAAATGTTAACGAGGAATCAGCTAGCGATGCAAATAAGGAAGAAGAAGCATTTGGTGAGGTTAAAGTTTTTATTCAAATATTTAATCAAATACCTATGCAAGTAAAGCTAACAGACGGAATGACAGAACAGCGCTTCGGGCTACCTGATCGTTTTAAGAAAGCGATATTTACTGCACAACAATCCAACGAAAATGTTGTCTTAGATCGTCAATGGAAAGAACAAGGTGTTAGATATGGAGAACTAGAAGATATCGGAAAAGATATCGTCGATGAAATTAGTGCTGCATATTCGCAAGAGCGCATAGAGAAATTAATAAAAGCATCAAAAGAAGAAAAAGACAAGACAAAAATTCAATTACGTAAATCCTATAAAGTAACACTTGAGATGTTAGATAGCAAAGATTGGACCGAACGCTTCGCCCATTTAGATCAAATGGAGCCAACAGAAGATGATATTCCTGTTTTAGAAAAAGCATTAAACGATGAAAAGCCTTCAATTAGAAGACTTGCAACTGTTTATTTAGGAATGATTGAAAAGCCTGATGTTTTGTCATTGCTATATAAAGCTCTGAAAGATAAATCGGTTACTGTAAGACGAACGGCTGGAGACTGTCTATCTGATCTTGGAGATCCAGCTGCAATGGAAGAAATGATGGGAGCTCTTAAAGATAAAAACAAATTAGTTAGATGGAGAGCGGCAATGTTCCTCTATGAAGTCGGCGATCAAAAAGCGCTACCAGCATTAAAAGAAGCTGAGAATGACCCTGAATTCGAGGTTAGCATGCAAATAAAGATGGCCATCGAACGAATTGAAGGTGGAGAAAAAGCAAAAGGCTCTGTTTGGAAACAAATGACCGAAAGTAGAAAAGTGTAGGATTTAATATTTTGCAAAAGAAATAATGCTATAGTATTCTTAAATACATGTGAAATAAAAGGAGAGATTATCATGTCAATGGCATATGAAGAATATATGAGACAAATGGTCAAACCTATGCGAGCAGAGTTAACAAATGCTGGGTTTGAAGAATTAACGAGTGAAGAAGATGTGGAACAATTTATGCAAGAAGAAAAAGGGACTGTTCTTGTGGTTGTAAACTCTGTTTGTGGATGTGCAGCAGGGTTAGCAAGACCTGCTGCAACACAAGCTGTATTAAACGCTGAAAAAAAGCCAAATAGACTAGTTACAGTGTTCGCAGGACAAGATAAAGAGGCAACAGCTAAGATGAGAGAGCATTTTGAAGGTTACGAGCCATCCTCCCCGTCAATGGCCCTTTTGAGAGAAGGAAAAGTGGTTCACTTTATCCCTCGACACGAAATTGAAGGAAATTCAATTGAAGCGATCATGCAAAACTTAGAAAATTCATTTGAAAAATATTGCTAAAAGGATGCAACCAGCATCCTTTTATTCTTATAAAGATTAATAGGAGAAGAAATCATTATGATTGTTACAACATCTGGACGACCGGACGAGCAGTTAATTCAGACAGCTAGGCAAATTGCTGAAACTCTAGATGCTTCTTTTCAAAAGAGAAACAAAAGAGCAGTAGGAGATTTTAAAAAGGCAGCACAGGATCATGTCATCGTAGTGGGGAAAAATCGAATGGAATTACACTTTCTAAATGAAGAAAGTCCATTATTCTTTCATCCTAATTCAGCAATGTTTAGAATCAAGAGACTTATAAAAGGGGAAAGTGATCCTTTTTGTGATGCCTGCAATCTACAGTCTGGTATGACCTTTTTAGACTGCACTTTAGGACTAGCGTCTGATAGTATAATCGCTAGCTATGTAGTTGGAGACAGAGGTTTAATTACTGGGGTTGAGGGAAGCAAGTTTTTAGCCTATCTTGTTGAAAAAGGACTAAAACAATGGGAAACAGGCTTACTTTCTTTAGATGATGCTATGAGACGTATTAAGGTTCTGTTTGGTGATCATTTGACCTATCTTAAAAGTTGTGAAGATAACTCGTTTGATGTTGTTTATTTTGATCCGATGTTTGAAGAAACCATTGAAGGATCGGTCGGGATCCAACCTCTAAAAAATATTGCTAAATATTCTACATTGGAAAGCGAAACTATCAAAGAGGCAAGACGAGTGGCTAAGAAAAGAGTAGTATTAAAAGATCACTGGAAAAGTTCACGATTTGAACGGTTTCACTTTAAAGTAAATGTTCGTAAATCGGCAAAATTCCATTATGGAGTAATAGAATTAACTTAATAGCAGATGATAAGACCGTGGAGGTGTTTTCATTTGTCAAAAAGAAAAGTTGATCCATCAAGAGCAGGTCTTAGTTCACCGAATGTGGAAGGACAAGGAACAACCACAAATGAAGTCGATGGTAAAAACGTAACATCTACTCGAAAAAAAACAAAAAGAACATAAATAAAAGGGGTGCTCTCATAATTAAAAGCACCCCTTTTTACGTTTAGGAAACTTTAAATTCCTAACTGTGGATAAGCGCGCAACATCCAACTCCAGCAGTCTTACTTTAAAGTAAGATGCCTAGCCACTCGAGGTCATATGCCACAAATGAAATGATGACAAAGAACGCCTTCTATTCTACGTCTTGTTGCTCGAGGCTGACTAAGGCGCTGCTTTTGTTCCTATGTATTAATCAGTGATTTCAACATAAATAAAATAAGCAAGGGTTATAAAAGAAATAATGACAAATATTGTATCGTAGCTCATATATTTTAACCTCCTAAAGTTATTTTTACTTTTCACCTGTATTTACTATTTTAAACGTTTTCTTATCACATTAAAAGGTGATGTTAAACTAATTGTATTTAAAATTTGTAATGTAATTGATATATAATAACTCCGCCCAATATGGTAGAATATGCATATATTCTTAATGTTGGAGGAGCCCTGCTATGAACAAATGGTTAAGAAAATCACTAGTCATTCTTTTTTCAATCGCAACATTTGGCCTTGTAACACCACCTGCTTCATTAGCGGAAGTTCAAGACAAACCAACAGAAGGTTCTATTTCTGATTCAAATAAACAAAATGATCATATACAGATAAACCAATCAATTAAAGAGGTTGAAGACCGAGAAGCTCTTTCAAATGATGAGATTCTAACTAGTATTCTCTTAGAAGCAGAGGAGAAATCTTTTATTAAGTTTGGAAATAGAATTGGGAACGTAATTGAAGATGAGTTTAAACAATTAATTTTTCCAAAAATGGAAGAAGTAATTACCTATTATTTAGATGTCGAAGATGATAACCTTTTTGCCCATATTGAAATCTCAAAACCTTCTGGTGGGACAGGGGAAAAAATCTTTCACATTTATCATTCTGAAACAGGTGAAGATTTACTAAGGTTCCATGTCCGAAGAGAAAATCGACCTTTAGAAGGATATTGGTTTAATTTTCATTATCATACTTATCATGATTCTTTTCATTCACATAAGGATCTAGGAAGTATTTATTGGGATAAAAACACCCCTCCAAATTGGATGAGTTTTCATTAATTTTTTTTGAAACCGCTATATTTTCATTGAGCTAGAGTATGCATTCACATGCATGCTCTTTTATTTTTAGGTAGGAATTCACAAAATTCTTGAACTGTCGATAAGCGACGTCATTCAGTCCCGAAGCTCAGGACGTGCAAGGCGGTCGTGGAAATTGAGGTCGCGGTTAGACTGCCAGAACCTAGCCCCACTAGGGTCTAGCTAATTTAAATTTAAGGCAAAAAACGCCTTCTATTCTAAAATATTTTATGTTTGTTTTAACATAATGATTATAGCCAGAGGGATGTTTCTCGCGAATCTAGAAAGTAAG
>JAPSLU010000077.1 GCA_031180405.1 Bacillus sp. (in: firmicutes)
CGTCCAAATGACATTGAACTTCCTACTAACGGCGTATGTCCGGAATTCGAATGGCCTGCACAATGTGACTTCTTCCCTCGCGACAACTGTGATTGCCAGGCGTTTGTTGATACAGATCCATTGACTGGTCCAGTTGCAATTACTTTTAATCCGATTGTGTTCGATGCACCATTAGCAGCAGGAACTTATACTACTGAACTTAATGCTGAGATTTGCGATAACTGTCAATTGACTGGCAGCACCATTTCCTGGATTGTCGAAGATTTCGTTGTTCCAACAGGAACCGGAACAGGTACTGTAGATCAAAGCTTTACGTTTACCGCTTCAGAAATTGGCATGCCGGAATGTACAGAGGTTCTTGGAGTAACAACAATGACTGTTGAAGGGGCAGGTACAGTAAGCTTTGCAGACCCTGGAGTTGCTGATCGGACTGTATTGTTCACATTGACATTAGTAGAAAATATCGGATCAGCTGATGACACATATGCCATTACACTTACTGATCTTGCCGGAACATCTCTGATAGAATTTGCTGCAGCTGCTGTAGATTTTGTACCAGATGAAGATTTAGTTGTACAGGATTGTGTTACTTTCCCTAATCTTCTTGACGATTAATCTCATTATAAAAGTGTTTTCAACAAGGCTGTCGAAAATTCGACAGCCTTTCTTTTCTGTTTGCAAACTATCAATTTTCCAAACGAAAGAATTTATCAAAAGCTATTACTCATTTGATAAAAAAATATATCCAGTTAGTATTTACTCATCTTGAATTGTGACAGCAAGACAAATGATTCATTTTATAAAAGCTTATTAAAACGTTGTGCCATAAAAGTTTGTCATTCATATAGTAATAAAGACAATTATTTATTATTAAAAAATATTATTTACTTAAAGGTGGTTATTTTATCAATGAAAGGAGTAATACTTGCAGGAGGTACAGGATCAAGACTTCATCCATTAACAACTTTATTTAATAAGCATTTATTGCCTGTAGGAAAATATCCGATGATATATTGGCCAATTCTAAAATTACGAGAGGCTGGAATTAAAGAAATATTAATTGTTACTAACAATGAGCATTTAAGCTCTTTCATGAAAATTTTAGGTAGTGGAGAGCAATTAGAAGTTAACCTTCATTATAAGGTTCAAAATAAAGAAGGAGCTGGTATTAGTGATGCCTTACTAGAGGCTAAGGAATTTATACACCAAAGCAAGTTCATTGTGTTACTTGGTGACAATATATTTGAAGACTCTTTAACAAGCTACTTGAATGCCTTTAGAAATCAAAAAGAAGGTGCAAGAGTAATTTTAAAAGAAGTGGAGGATCCACGAAGATATGGTGTACCACATCTAGATATAGTGAATAGAAAAATACTTTCTATTACTGAAAAACCAAATATTCCCATGTCAACTTATTGCGTAACAGGTATTTATATGTATGATCACCAGGTTTTTGATTTTATTGAGCAAACCACTCCTTCATTTCGAAATGAACTAGAAATTACTGATGTTAATAATATTTATGTTGAGCAAAACTTACTCGAATACGATATATTTGAGGGTTGGTGGATCGATGCCGGAACACATGAATCATTGTATAAGGCTAACCAATTGGTTTTTGAGAGACAAGTAGAGGAGGGTCGGTATTGAGAAAGTTACTTATAACTGGTGGCGCAGGGTTTATAGGTGCAAATTTTATCGGCTATATACTAAAAAATACTAACTATGAAATAACGAATTTAGACGCATTAACATATGCCGCTAATCTCGAAAACGTTAAGAAGTTTGAAGACTCCGACCGATATCATTTTATAAGATGTGATATCGGAAATAAGAAGGAACTTGAACTTGCCTTAACCCAAAAGTATTATGCAATAATTAACTTTGCAGCAGAATCTCACGTAGACCGAAGTATAGTTGATCCCTACCCGTTTATTCATTCGAATATCAATGGTACTCTAAACCTGCTAGAAGCAGTTTTGGCTGGTAAGGCTTATAAAATGATTCAAATCTCTACTGACGAGGTATATGGTTCACTTAGACCGAATGAACCCGCATTTACTGAGCAAACACCTTTAGCACCCAATAATCCTTATTCTGCAAGTAAGGCCGCGGCAGATTTGCTTGTAAGGTCGTATTATAAAACCCATAATTTACACCTCAATATCACCAGATGCAGCAATAATTACGGACCTATGCAGCATAGAGAAAAATTAATTCCAAAAATAATAACAAATTGCCTAAATGATGAAAAAATACCTTTGTATGGTGATGGCCAAAATATCCGAGATTGGATATATGTTGAAGATCATTGCAGGGCGATACACTTGGTCCTTGAAAATGGAAAACCGGGGGAAGTATATAATATTGGCGGGTATGAAGAAAAAACGAATACTGCAATTATTGAAATGGTGTTAATGAAATTAGGTAAATCGATGGGATTGGTAATGAAAGTTCCTGATAGAAAGGGCCATGACCAAAGATATGCAATGGACTCAACCAAAATAAGTAGTGAATTAGGATGGAATCCTAAAATTAACTTTGAGGAAGGTCTAGCAAAAACTCTTGACTGGCATCTAAAAAAAGAATATGGGAATGCGAAGCCATGATCGTATTAATAACAGGAGGAGAAGGACAATTAGGAAGAGAATTAGCAAAGAAATTAGCTAACCACCATCAAGTATATAGTTTAGGTAAAGCAGAACTTGATATTACTAAGAAAGAAGAAGTTGAAAATGTTGTGACCTCTTTGAATCCAGAGGTTATCATCCATACTGCAGCCTATACTTCTGTAGATCATTGTGAAACAGATATAAAAAAAGCCATGATTGTGAATGGAATAGGTACTTCCTATATTGCGTTAGCAGCAAGAAAGGTAGATGCGAACCTTATTTATATTAGTACAGATTATGTTTTTGATGGGCTTAGCCGTGTGGAATATAAAGAAGAACAAAATCCCAATCCTCTTTCCATTTATGGTCTTAGTAAATGGATTGGTGAGCAATTTACAATAAATATTTGCAATGGTACTGTCATTCGGACATCCTGGCTTTATGGTCATGATGGTAAGAACTTTGTCAAAACCATGTTAAGTCTTGCGAACCAAAAAAAAGAAATACAAGTAGTTAATGATCAAATAGGCTCACCTACTTATGTTCCTGATTTAGCAGACACTATTAAACAACTAATCTATAAAAAAAGTGGAATTTATCATGTAAGTAACAGTGGTTTTTGTTCCTGGTACGATTTTGCCCAAGCTATTTTTATGGAAAATGGCTTAAATCAAGGATTGATCAAACCAATTTCAACTAATGATTATGGAGCTTTGGCTCCAAGACCACACTACTCTGTCCTTGGCCATAAGGCTCTTATTAATGCAGGGATTTCCCCTCTAAGGCATTGGAGAGAGGCATTAAAAGAATTTATAAGAGAGGAGAATTTTCGTTGATTGAAGGTGTCAAGGTAAAAAAAATAAACAAACATTGTGATGACCGTGGTTTTTTTGCTGAGTTGGTCCGTGACGACGAGCCAGACCTTTTATCAAAATTTGGCCAGGCATCGTGGTCCATGAGTTACCCCGGTGTAATAAAGGCATTTCATTATCACAAAAAGCAAGACGATCTCTGGTTCTTTCCATCAGGTAATGCACAAGTAGTCCTGCATGATTTACGGGAAGAATCAACGACTAGCGGTGAAACAGAAGTTTATTATATGGGGGAGGAAAATCAAATTTTGCTGCTTATTCCAAAAGGAGTTGCTCACGGGTATAGGGTTTTGGGAGATAAACCGGCAGTCATTATTTATTTTACTACGGAATCTTACAATGCTGAGGATCCGGATGAAATGCGAATAAAATGGAATGATAATCTGATTAATTTTAATTGGAATACACAAAATCGTTAGATGAATTGTATTGAAATCGGAAGCTGAAAACAAGAATAAACTCAACTATTAAATAAAGGGAATGTATTTTTAAGAAAAAAACATTGGCTTGATCAAATATAGAACATGAAAATCAGGCGAGAAAGAAGGCTATGAATATAGGAATATTCAAATTCAAAAAGTAAATAAAGAATACTTTTTTCTGTTTAAAAACGGAGGTATTACTATTTTAGGATTCTAATAAATTCAAGACGTAGCTTTTTTTCTCTTTCTTCAATATCAAAATAATTTGGAATTGAAAAAGGAAGCCAACAAGCGGGCACCAAACGAATCATTTACTGGATAAGATCCTAAGAATTGGTGTCTGCTATTGACGTAAAAGAACTCAAGCCATAAAACCTTATATTCGAAGGAATTTATGGGCCAAATTTCGGTCTGAAATTAGAAATTACATAATTAGGTACAAAGAACAGATATAATTTTATTGGCAATACAAGAGGAACGTGAACTATCTCCATTAGCAGATCAATGAAATAGAGGGTTTTATAATTACTTTTGAAACATAAAATTCAAATACAAAGACTACATTTAGTCCTTCAGTCGTTTTTTCTTCTAAAGAATTGTAAAACTTCTTTTTAAATAATTCCTCAGCTCTTTGTTTACAATCAATATTCAGTTTGCATTCGATATCATCATACATTTTTTGAGATTTCTTTATTAAAAGCTCTTTTTTACGATCATCATCCTTTCTGCACAATTAGCTGCAAATAAGAATTAATAAAAATATTATTGCAGCTGCCATTTGTCAACATAGTAACGCTACTTATTATTCTATTCAATAAACAAAAATACATATTTTTCGTTACATAAATAACCGCTTTCTGCACTCCAAATACCGAATAAATATATAAGAATTGAAAAATCATGGTTAATGCCAAGTTTGCTTTTTCTGATGACAATGTCCAAGCCAATCTATTTTTAAGGCATATATATAAATATACAAATGGAGGAGTTGTTTGATTTCAGATTAGTGTACTTCTGGATTTATATTTGTAAGTCAAAGAGTGGCATGCATGCTGGAAAGTAGAAAAAGAGTACCTTAAGTTAGAGTTAGACTTAATAAAATCACTTTATGAATATGGAAATGTTTTAAATGGAAGGAGTGATACAATGAGTTGGGATTTTTATAATACTCCTTTTAAGATGGATAGTTCTGACTATCTATCAGAAAGATTTATTAAAAGAGGGGCATGGACAGGTCATAGAAGGTTTGGATATGACTTAGTTCGGAATACTAAACCAAAAATAATTGTTGAATTAGGAACACAATATGGAACCTCATTTTTCAGCTTCTGTCAAGCTGTAAAAGACGGAGGGCTTAAAAGTAATTGCTATGCAATAGATACTTGGAAAGGAGATCCTCATTCAGGTTTTTATGGAGAAGAGGTTTATCAGGCTGTATCAAGATTTGTTAATGAAGAATATAGTGACTTTGCAAAGCTTATTCGTACCACATTTGATGATTCGCTATGGTGTTTCCAAGATGAGTCTATAGATTTGCTTCATATTGATGGTTATCACACATATGAAGCAGTAAAGCATGATTATTCGACCTGGTTTAGGAAAATAGCGAAAAATGGAATAATCCTGCTTCACGATATTAGTGTAAATAGAGCCGATTTTGGTGTTTATAAGCTTTGGGATGAGTTGAAGAGTTATCCTCATATAGAGTTTAATCACTCCAATGGATTAGGAGTTGTTTTTCCTAAGGGATACGATACATTCAATAAAATAATGCTAAACAAAGAAAATAAGTTTCAAAACATTTACGAAGATTATAGTTAAAGGGGAAGTTGACCCACTTAAGGTAAGTAGAAGAATAGATTTTAACATAACTTTAATAATTTAATGTCATAAGTCTTTTTTTTATGGTTAAACAACTTTGTGAAAGAATTTAAAGGCTTCGTAACTATAAAATAATACTTGAATTTTAAAAACCTTTTGTTTTCCCGAGAAGAAAAAGAAGATTACACTTGGAAAACAGAAATTACTAAACAAATGTGCAAAAAAGAGAGGAGCAAAATGATGTTTTCATTTCCTTCCTTATATTTTTCTGGTAATCAAAAAATGTCTGTCCAGCCACTATTTGATACCATAAAGAATACATTCACTTATGAGTTTTGGGTAAAGCCTGAGGCCCTACATCGTTCTGTAACACAATCTAGAAAGGGGATAATAGGCATTTCAGATCAGCAGTATGTTGTTGCCCCTGGTTATCCAACTCTTAGGGGAGATGTAGGAATTGGGATATCTGCAGCAGTAAATGGAGTATCAGTATTTGAACACTCAGAATCACATTTACCAGCAGTTTTGGTTCATAAAACATCAATCAAAAATTGGACGCATATTGCCATCGTTTATAATAATAAGATTCCTTATTTATATATAAATGGTGAATTAAAAGCAAAAGGAACTAAGAGTGCAAGGAAGAATGTATTTCCATCAGGTGTTTTTGGAGCTCATCAAAGATATGGTCAGTATAAAGGATATTTAAGTGAAGTCAGAATATGGGGACATGCTAGAACTGCAAGACAAATAATTACATTTATGAACAAGGAATTAAAGGGGTCGGAACCAGGATTGTTTGCTTATTGGAAAATGGGTAAAAGGGGAGATTATATAATGGATTTTTCAGGTAATCGCCACCATGGTTATTTAGAAAGTTTAACCGAAAAAAATAATACTCCTTCTCAAAATAAAAGGCCAACGAAGCCCAGCCAAAGAAAGGTTAAAGAAGAAAAAAGTAAAGTATTGGTACCTGTAAATAAAAATAATAATAATAACTATTTACTATCAGTTTTAAAAGAGGAAAATAAATTGATATATAATTTTCCCAAAGATGTTGAAATAGATATTATCATTCCTGTATATAATGCCTTTGAATATGTTAAAAAGTGTATAAAATCAGTTCTGGATAATACAAAATTTCCTTATAATCTGTATATTATTAATGACTGCAGTACAGATGAAAATATTTATAAATACCTTGAAGAACTGAAAAAATCTACAACTTCTGCCAACTTACGAAGACTAAATATTGTTCACAATGAATCGAATATTGGATTCGTCAAAAGTGTAAATAAAGGAATGACAATATCCAAAAATCATGTCATCATACTAAACACTGATACAGAAGTACCGATCAATTGGACCAATCGACTTATTGCACCTATTTTAAGTGAAAATAACATTGCATCTGTAACCCCCTTTTCGAATAGCGCTACGATATGCTCATTCCCAAGTATTAAACACGATAATAATTTACCACATAATTTAACAGTAAATGCCTTAGATGCTGTATTTGCAAGGTATGGGTCATACCAGCCTATTGAATTACCGACAGGTCATGGCTTTTGTATGGCTTTAAATAGAAAAGTATTAAACCAAATTGGCTTATTTAATGGTGAGATTTTTGGAAAAGGCTATGGTGAAGAGAACGATTGGTCACAAAAGGCTGCAAAAATAGGATTCAAAAATGTCTTAATTCCAAATCTCTTCGTATACCATAAGCATGGAGAAAGCTTTAAGCTAAACGACCGATTGAATAGAGATGACCTCAGATCTAGAAATGCAGAAATCTTGAAAAAGATGTATCCAGATTATCCTGCTCAGGTAAAAAAGTTTATAGAGAGTGATCCTGCTAAAGCAATAAGAGAAGTAATAAATAGTGCAGTAATAGCTCGTAGTCAAAACAAAAAAGGGGTCTTGTTTATCAACCATTCCTATGGGGGAGGAACAGAGTATTACCAAGAGTTGAATATAAAAAAACAAAAAAATTATACAAGGGTTTACAGTATTAAGCCAAATAAGAATTCTGAAACACTTGAATTGCGGGATTTTACACAAGAGGAGATGGTTTCCTATCAGTTGGGAGTCAAGGATTTAACCCAGAAGGTTTTTAACCAACTAATTGAGTTGCTAAAAATTGATTTAATCTATGTTGACCATTTAGTGACATACCCAACATATCAATATATGGACTTAATTCAAAATTCAGGTGTTGACTATGTTTTTGATATCCATGATTTTTTTAGCGTATGTCCGAGCTATAATCTCATTAATAATCAGGGAGTTTATTGCAATGCCGAAACAAATTTGGATAAGTGTCAAAGCTGTTTAGCTGGTCTCAATCAGATTTCAAATATTAATATTAGGAGCTGGAGAGGGAAATTCCAATCTTTTTTAGAAAATGCAAGCGAAATTATTTCGCCTAGTGAAAATACAAAAAAAATAATACTAAAATATTATCCGAATTTAGTAATTAGGGTTAAAGATCGTGAAGTACCTGATACTATTAAGTATACATTCAACCCACAATTCGCACTGCAAAAAACCCTAAATATAGCGTTTATTGGTGCAATATCGTTAGTTAAGGGATCTGAAATTGTTTATCAGCTTGAGGATGCAATAAGGAGGATGAATTTACCAATCAATATAAAAGTGATTGGCATTACGCGTAAACATGTAAAAGAATTTCTTAGTGCAGATAAAAAATTTCATGTAACTGGAAGGTATAATAATAGTGAGATTTCTAGCCTGCTTGCAAAGCATGAGATTTCTTTGGTCATTGTCCCTTCAATATGTCCAGAGACATATTCATGGACCACAAGTGAAGCTATGTGGTCAGGTTATCCGGTAATTACATTTAATATAGGTGCACCTGCCGATAGAGTTAGGGCAAAGAATGGTGGTTGGATTCTGGATTCGAAAAACAGCCAAAGTATTCTAAATTTATTGATAAAACTACTTTCATCGAGGAATGAAATCATTCAAAAGGCAAACAAGCTTAAAGATTTAGATGTTAAGTAAGCATTTGGAAGTATAAAAATTTCAATTTATCATTTTTTGCACTTAAAAAGGAGGATAATGTTGGAAAATGAACCGGCTAAATCAAATAATGGTTTTTCGAAAACGTTAGAATGGGCAAAATCAAAAAATGATGAAAAAAATATTTTTAAAGAGTTTTATTCTGATGAAATCTTTAAGATAGCAAAACCAAAAGGAATTGGCGCACCAATGTGGGTCTCTGAATATCATTATCGAAAACCTTATATTGCTGTAATTGAGAAAGGAAGAATTTGCAGTAATGAATGTCTTATCATTACACCGGATAATAAACTATTAATAGACCTAGTTCATCCTTCATATTGGGAAAATTTTGATCCCCACAAGCTACCTCCTTCAACTTATTATGATGGAATCATAGCAATTTTAGCATATGGAAATTACCAGGATAATTATTACCATTGGTTAATCGATATAATACCGAGGATTCATTTAATACAAAAAAGCGGTATAAAGGTAGATAAATATGTATTAAGGAAGCTTCGTTATTCGTTTCAATATGAAACACTCAGAAAATTAAGGATTCCTATTGAGAAAATTTGGCAAATAGATAATAAAAATTTCAACATAACAAGTAAAAAGTTAATGGTTTCATCGATTCCAATAAATTTAGGGGGATGCACAAAATGGGCATGTGAGTTTGTTAGAAAAACATTTTTACCTAGTGAAAAGATTAATGGCTTTGATCGTATATACATTAGCCGTGAAGACGCTAAATATCGAAAAGTGCATAATGAGGATGCTGTCATGGGGGTTTTAACAAGGAAAGGTTTCAAAAAAATTGTTTTGGGATCTTTATCATTTCAACAACAGTTAGATATTTTTTCTTCAGCAAAAATCATCGTTTCGCCTAATGGAGCAGGTCTTTCAAACTTGATTTTTTGCCAACCTGGTTCTAAAATCATTGAATTGTTTACTGATACTGCAGAGGTCTTCTTGAAAATTAGTAGTTTTATGAAACTTGATCATTATTATCTGAGATGTAAGGCAGTAAACCGTGTAGTTGATACAAGATTTAAAGATGATCTAAATGTCGATATTGAAGGGTTAAAAAAGGTATTGGAAATAATAAAAATTTAGGTATCAGAAGGTTTGATTTTCAAGACAAAAGCAAGAGGTTAATATATTTTGCTGTAATCTTGATTGGCTTTAAATGTCAATCCAACAATCCAGCATGTACTATTTTCAATATGAAGCTGGTATTAAGTCTTAATGAAGGAAAACTTTGCTCAAATCAATTTTACCAGGATATGCTGCATTTGTTTAAAGCTATTTAAAAATGAGACTAGTCTAAGTCCATCATTAAATTACCTACTAAACTCGGGCAAGCAGAACTACAATATGAAGGATATATGTACCGGGCTTCATAGATATACGGAGGGGTGTTTAGAAAAAATTCATGTGTTGAACCTTTCACATCGTCTGTTCGATTATTCTGATTTTAATCCGCAGGATGACAACAACTACAGCAAATATACTCATTCTTAAAGGTTTCTGGAGATGCTACTTGAATTTAAGATTGGTAAATAGAGGTCATCGTCTTTTTTATTGAAACTGATATTCTTATTTTCCAATTTAGTTATTTTTTCTATTTAGATAATATAACACGCTCTCTTGGAATGGCTAATGAACTACATTTCATTTATAGATTTTTTTTATTTTCTTAATGAATGGTGCAAGTTAATTTAATTATTTTCCTCAGTATTTTCCGCTATATTCTTTGTCAATTCTTGCTGCTGTTCCAGAAATTCCTCCTTCCTAAACCTATCTAAATAATCCAGAGGTATCTCTTTGACAACTAATAATATAAATACGTTGCTTAGCTAAAATGTAATATATCTGCCCTGTATCAGATGTTAGAAGCAGGATAAGAATTTGCACCTCTTCTAATAGGCTTTTAATGTGTCCGTATAAGTTATCATTGCATACATTAAAGTAGAATTGGAAGAAGGGAGAACCAAAACAAGACAAGTTTGGATTAAGAATAAGAATAAGAATTTCATATTCTTTTATAAATTGAAGGCTATAGATTTATTCGAGAGATGGAAATGAAGGAGGACTAATACTATGAAGATTCCATTTATAAATTTAAAAGCACAATTTGATTCAATCCGTCCAGAAATCCACTTAGCTATTGAGAACATATTGGCTAAAGGTGAATTTATTATGGGTGAGAATGTTACCTTTTTAGAAAATGAAATAGGTGAATACCTTGGTTTAGGAAAAGCAATATCCGTTGCTAGTGGAAGTGATGCATTATTTCTTGCATTGAAAGCTTTTGATATTGGACCTGGGGACGAAGTGATAACCACACCCTTTTCTTTTATTTCAACTGCTGATGCTATTTTGCGTAATGGAGCTACACCGATTTTTGCTGATATAAACCCTGAAACGTACAATATCGACCCTGATCAAATATTAAAATCGATTTCACCTCGCACAAAGGCAATTATTCCTGTTCATCTCTATGGCCAATGTGCGGAAATGGATCGAATTATTGAGATAGCTAAGAAACACTCACTTATTGTTATCGAAGATGCTTGTCAAGCATTTGGAGCAAGTTATAAGAATCGTAAAGCAGGAACTTGGGGTGACATTGGATGCTTCTCTTTCTTTCCAACGAAAAATTTGGGGGGGTGGGGGGATGGAGGTATGCTGGTAACTTCAAATGAGAATATAGCTGAAAAGTTGAAGAAGTTGCGGGTATACGGTAGTAAGGAGAGGCATCATCATGTGCTACATGGGGTCAATAGTCGCCTTGATGAAATCCAAGCTGCAATCCTTAGGATTAAACTCTTAAATATCGATAAGTGGAATAAGGAAAGACAAGATATCGCTTCAAGATACAATTCACTACTCAAAAATCTGCCATTAAAACTCCCTGCTGCAAACCAAGATTCATGTCACATTTATCATTTGTATACCTTAAGAAGTAATCAAAGAAATGAAATTATGTCATTCTTAAACCAATATGGGATAGGAACTGCTGTACATTATCCCAAACCAATCTATTTACAACCCAGTTATCTGAATTTAGGTTTTAAAAAAGGCCTTTGTCCTATTGCTGAAGAAGCTGCTAAGCAGATATTCGCAATCCCACTTTATCCAGAATTGACCGATGATATGGTAAATGAGATAGCTAGAACTATTTCAGACTTTTTTAGTGAGGGTATTTCACCATGCAAATAAAAATTGGTGTTATCGGCACTGGAGCAATGGGTATGAATCATATCCAAGTTCTCTCAAAGCTGAACAATGATTGTGAATTAGTTGGTGTTTACGATATTGATTTCAAAAGAGCTGAAGCTGTTGCTCAAGCTAATAATATTAAAGCATACTCTACACTTGAAGAATTGCTAAGCACTGTAAATGCAGCGGTAATAGCAGTACCTGTGGATGAGCATTATAAGGTCGCAAGAAAATGTTTAGAACAAGAAGTACATGTATTAATTGAGAAGCCGATTACTCAATCAATTGATGAAGCATATAGATTGAAAACGATGGCGGAACACAAAAACATTAAAATTCAAGTGGGACATATCGAATTATTTAATCCAACTATAAAAGTGTTAAAAAAGATAATTGAGAATGAAGACATTATTGCTATTGATATTGATCGTTTGAGTCCTTACAGTGAACGTTGGAATAATGTTGATGTAATTACAGATCTGATGATTCACGACCTTTATATTCTAAATTATATTATTGGCTCTCCTCCAATAATATGCAAATCTTTTGGAAGAGTAATACATCAGAAGCTGAACCATGTAGTCGTAAACTTTTTATATAAGGATGGACTAATCGCAACTTTATCAGGTAGCCAAGTAACAGAAAAGAAAGTTAGAAAGATACAGGTGATTACCAGGAATGCATATATTATTGCAGACTTAATTAATAGGAAAATCGTAATTTCACGATCAAACAATTTTTTTAAGTCAAATCAAGTAGTGGATTATAAACAGGAGAATATCTTGGAGAATGTTTTTGTACCATCTTCTGATCCTTTACGTGATGAACTTCTTCACTTCGTATACTCAATACAAAGAAATACAAGGCCAAAAATATCCACAGATGAAGGAATTGAAGCTTTAGAAATGGTAGAACTAGTACACACCAATATGATAAATAGCTCAGGGGAGGAGGAATGAGTTTGTTTGCAAATGTCAAAATCCATCCAACAGCGGAAATTTCACAAGATGCAAAAATAGGTGAGTTTACTGTTATATGGAATCAGGCGCAGATTAGAGAAAATGCAGTTATTGGTAAAGATTGCATTATAGGGAAAGATGTCTATATTGACCATGAAGTAATTATAGGGGACCGGTGTAAAATCCAAAATGGTGTTTCTATATATAAAGGAGTCCTTATTGAAGATGATGTATTTCTTGGCCCTTACATGACTTTTACAAACGATTTAGCACCAAGAGCATTTAAAGAAGACTGGATCCTGACTGAGACATTAGTAAAAAGATGTTCATCAATTGGAGCTAATGCAACCATCATATGCGGAATAACCATAGGAGAATATGCAATGGTTGGAGCAGGTTCAGTCGTCACGAGAAATGTCAAACCTTTTGCTCTTGTTGCAGGGAATCCCGCAAGGCAAATTGGTTGGGTTTGCACATGTGGAAATAAATTAAATTTTAATTTATTTTGCTCATCATGCAGTAAACAATACCATTGGGACAAAGAAGCAGACACACTTAAAACTTATAAAGTTTAAAAAAAATTTAGACTTGAACTCCAGGTAAATGGATCTAACCATAATCAACACATTATATTGTTCTAGTCATAAAATTATTAACAAAAAGGTGGAGAGCTTAGGATGAAATTGAATCACTTTAACTTTATAATTGAAGCATTTCAAAATAAATTTAAAGTTCATCATTTAATTAGGACATCCCTAATTGTTATTTTAAGTGCAATATATAAGAATACTAAAAACAGTTTGAGGTTAAAAAAAGCAAATCATTATGGGTTTGGAGGGGGGGCCAATGGCTAATGAAGAGAATACCTTAAGTGCACAAAACCAAAAAGTTAGTGTAGTAGGGTTAGGTTATGTAGGACTTCCATTAGCGCTGTTGCTGGTTGAAAAAGGATTTGATGTGATAGGTATTGACATAGATATTCACAAAATTGACCAGCTGAATAAAGGCAATAGTTATATCACAGATATTGACAATCAATCCATTAATGAGATGTTATCCACAAATCGTTTTAAGGCTTCAGATCAATTTAATGAGATCCGTTCATCGAATTCTATTATTATTTGTGTCCCTACCCCTTTAACATCTTATCATACACCGGATTTAACCTATTTACAACAAGTAGGAAAGGCACTTAGCCAAAATATTAGAAGAGGGCAATTAGTGATATTGGAGAGCTCAACATATCCAGGAACAACAAAAGAAGTCCTTTTGCCCACTTTAGAAAAAAGCGGATTAAAGGTTGGAACTGATATCTATTTAGCGTACTCCCCGGAGAGAGTGGATCCCGGCAATAACACCATACCTGTTAATGATATTCCTAAAGTAATTAGTGGTGTAACAAAAGAGTGTGCTTCTCGTGCAGAGCAGCTTTATAGTCAAATTTTTTCTAAGCTGGTGATGGTTTCTTCCCCGGAAATTGCTGAAATGACAAAACTAGTAGAGAATTGTCATCGGTTTATCAATATCTCCTTTATGAATGAGTTGGCCTGTATATGTGATACAATGAATATAGACATCTGGGAGGTTATTCAAGCCGCAAGTACTAAACCATATGGCTTTACACCTTTTTATCCAGGACCGGGAATAGGTGGACACTGCATTCCAGTTGATCCTCTATACCTATCATGGAAGGCAAAACAAAGCGGGTTAAATAGTAAATTTATAGAATTATCCGAAGGAATTAATCATATTATGCCATCCTATATAGTAAACAAACTGAAAGAATATATATATCCCAAACTTATTAGTGAATCTTGTATTTTTATCTATGGCGTTGCTTATAAACGTGATATTAATGACGTAAGAGAATCTAGTGCTTTAAAAATTATCCAACTATTGAAAGATGAAGGTGCAAGTATTGACTATCATGATCCTTATATACCCCAAGTAAAAATAGGGTCACATGTGTTATACAGTCAGGAGTTAACTCCTGATCAGCTGAAAAAGGCGGATGCGGTAATCTTATTTACCGATCATTCAAATGCCCCAATTCAATTGATCCTCGATAATTCCCCGCTTGTATTTGACACCAGGAATACAACTTACGGGTTAAAAGGAAATGCTCAAATTTATAGGCTTGGGGGTGGCAGAAATTGAAGATACTTGTGACTGGAGGAGCGGGTTTTATTGGGTCACATTTGGTAGAGTATCTAATTAATCAAGGTCGTGATGTATATATATTGGACGATTGTTCTACGGGTAAGCTATCTTTTCTGAAAACTGTAAAAAGTTACCCTAACTTTCATTTTATAGAAGGTTCTGTGCTTGATAGGAACTTATTAAAAAAGGTAATGAAGGAATGTATAGCGGTGTTTCATTTGGCAGCTATTCTAGGTGTTAAGAATACTGTAGAGGATCCACTTAAAGTCATACAGGAGAATATCGATGGTACAAGGAATGTATTAGAAGCAGCTAATATGCATAATACGAAAGTAATCTTCGCTTCCACTTCTGAAATATATGGAAAAAACGATCAATTACCATTCAGTGAAGAATCAAACAGGGTTTTAGGACCAACTACAAAGAAACGATGGTGTTATGCTACAGCAAAAGCCTTAAGCGAACACATGTGTCTAGCGTACGGGGAAAAGGGGTTACCTATTACGATTGTTCGCTATTTTAATGTTTATGGACCAAGAGCTTCGAACACTTTATATGGTGGAGTTGTCCCAAAATTTATAACAGCAGCAATTCGAAACCAGCCAATAATGGTACATGGAACAGGAGAACAAACCCGCTGTTTCACCTATATAGATGACGCTATAAAGGGGACAGTGCTATGCCTGGATAATCAATATGATAATGAAGTTTTCAATATTGGTATTGAACAACAAATCTCAATTAATTTGTTATCTGAAAAAGTTAAGCAACTTAGCAGTTCATCATCACCAGTCATTCATATTCCTTACGAGAGTGTATACGGAGAGGGATATGAAGATTCACCTGTAAGAGTGCCTGATTTAACAAAGTCATATACTCTTTTGAAATATAACCCGATGGTTACAATAGATGAAGGACTTAAGAAGACAATTGCCTGGTACCAAAGAAATGTGCATTGATTTAAACGATTAATAGATTGGCGGAATACGAGCTAACTTAGTTACTAATAACGATTATATAAATAAGCATTCAATAAGGCACAAAATGCCTCTTTACATTAAATGGTTTCTCTCTCTCTATTATAGTTGATAACTCCTCTAATTTTTTTGTATTCCATTTCTTATTAAACTTTTCTGAGTTTATTTGTATATAATGAGTCCTTAGATGACGATTTGTTTTAAAGCTGCTGCTGCCATGATGATGTATAAAAACATCATCTGCAACAAGCAGCTTTTTCCCGCTTATTTGAGCTCTCATACAGAAGTCAGTATCCTCATAATATCCGGGATTAAACTGTTCATCCATTCCGCCAATTTTGTCAAGTAGCCCCTTTTTAAAAAGCATACAAAACCCGCTAAGATTGTTTACAGCAAAACTCTGAGAATTATGTTTTACTGACCATTCAGATGCAAATTTATGCATATCTTCCATAGTATTATATGGAACAGAGGGAATTGCTTGGGGCTTGATTACAAAATTAGATCTGGGGCCAACTATGCCAACAGAAGGAATATTGGTTAGGCATCCTAGCATTTTACCAAGCCATCCGTCTGTAACAACAGTGTCGTTGTTTAATAAAACAATAAATTCTCCCTTGGCTGCTCTAAATCCCTGATTACATCCTCCGGCAAATCCCTTGTTAATTTTATTGCTTATGACATAAGTCTGGGGTATTGTCTCAAGAAATTTTAACGTCCCATCATTAGAAGCATTATCTATTACAACCAGCTCAAAATTTTCCTTAGTAAATTGAAAAATGCTCTTTATACATTCTTTTGTGTAATGTAACTGATTACATGTAAGAATAATAATAGAGATTAATGGGGCAGTATTGGTGTGTTTCATTTTAAGATACTCCTCCCTCTGCTACTCAAAACTCGATCCCAAACCTCCGAAAATACCAATCATCATCAAATTTCCTTTTCTTCAAATATGCCTGTTTCTTCTCCATTGCCCCATTCTGAATCACTCTTTTTTCAACATCTTTTGATTTAGTATGCTTTATCATCATTTTACGGATTTTTTGAATGCGGCTGGGGTTAAAATGCAGATAGGCAAGTC
>JAPSLU010000078.1 GCA_031180405.1 Bacillus sp. (in: firmicutes)
TCGTTACATCAACTCCTTCAATTTCCGCTTTTTTCACTTTATTACGTAAAATCGATGCGCCCATTGCACTTGACCCCATACCAGCGTCACATGCAAAGATCACTTTTTTCACGGCGCCAAAATCGAATTCTTCATTAGACGTAGCTTCAACAGTTGGTTGAGTAGTTAATTGCTCGCTAACCGAGCTTTTCTTACCCTTCATTTCTTCCATTTTTGCTGTTGCTACTGTTAAATCTTCGTCTTTTTGCTTGCTTGTTTTTAAGATAAGTGACGCAACTAAGAATGATACCGCTGCTGCCACAATGACACCTAGAAGAACTCCTACATATCCACCTTTTGGCGTCATCGCTAGTAATGCGATAATACTACCTGGTGATGGGCTTGCTACTAAACCTGCGTTGAAGATTGAGAATGTAAACACTCCACTGATACCACCAGCAATTGCTGCAACAAGTAATAGTGGCTTCATTAAGATATACGGGAAGTAGATCTCATGAATACCGCCTAGGAAGTGAATAATCACTGCACCAGGAGCTGTTTGTTTTGCTGAACCTCTACCGAAGAACATATACGCTAAAAGAATACCTAAACCAGGACCAGGGTTTGACTCTAGTAAGAATAAAATGGACTTTCCTGCATTCGCTGCCTGCTCAATACCGATCGGGCTTAAAATACCGTGGTTGATCGCATTGTTTAAGAAAAGTACTTTTGCCGGCTCAATGAAAATACTAGCTAATGGTAATAAACCAGCATTGAAAATACCTTGAACGGCACCAGCTAAGATTTTATTTAACCCTTCAACAACTGGGCCAATTCCAACCAGGGCAGCTAATGTTAAAATTGCACCTAAAATACCTGCTGAGAAGTTGTTCACTAACATTTCAAAACCGGAACGAACTTTATCTTTTAATAATCCATCAAGCTTTTTGATTAAGTAACCACCAAGTGGACCCATAATCATTGCACCTAAGAACATCGGGATTTCAGAACCAACGATAACCCCCATCGTCGCAGTCGCACCAACAACACCACCGCGAACATCATAAATCATTTTACCACCTGTGTAACCAATTAATAGTGGAAGGAGGTACGTAATCATTGGACCAACTAAAGCTGCCAATGTTTCATTTGGTGCCCAACCTGTAGGAATGAATAATGCCGTAATAATACCCCATGCAATAAATGCACCAATGTTCGGCATAATCATGCCGCTTAAATAACTACCAAAACGTTGTATTTTAACGCGAAAATCTTTATTTTGATTCGCTTCCATGTAAGTCACCTCTTCATTAATTTCTTGTCTTAATAATAAAGCGATTACAACACATAAACAATTCAAACTAAATTCGATTTTGTCTGACATAATGTTGACATAATTAATTTTGGAAAGAAGTGTTAGAGATTTGTCAACGGCTAACATTGTCGAAAAGTCTTTATTTTTACTAATAGATGAAGCTTTCATTGTAAAAAAACAAACCTAAAAAGGCGAATTCATGGGCGAATTCACCTTTTTAGGTTTTCTGGTAAACCAAACTTTATTCAAATAACTCTGGATAAAACCCTTTTGCTAAACTTTCTACTGTATAGGCCATTCGATCACCTGGTAAGACACTTTCTAACGTAATCGCTATGAATCTTTCATTTTTTACAGAATCTAGCTGTGAAAGTGCTGGGTCATTTTTAATGTCCTCTATTTTTTGTTCTAATGAAGGTGCATCATAATCGTGGATAACAATAACATCAGGCTCTCTAGCTAACACTTCCTCATAGCTTACCGTTGTCCATTGTTTATCTGTGATATCATCGAAAACATTTTTCCCACCAGCTTGTTCAATTAATAAGGTTTCGAAGTTTGTTCCACCTGCGGTAAAAACTCCATCTCCACCGCTATCGTAGACTAAAACGTTCACTGGGTCTTGACCTGAAATCTTTCCTTGAACAGCTGCAATCCTTGCTTTTTGGTCTGAAATAAAATCTGCTGCAACATCTTCTATTTGAAAAATTTCCCCAATATCATGAATTTCCTGGTAAATCTCATCAAGTGTTGTAGCAGAATTCAAATATGTTGTGATACCAAAGCCCTCTAATTCCTCAATGTCTAAGCCTTCTGCACCGAATTCCCAATCAATCCCGTAGATAAAGTCTGCTCCACTTGTTGTCACAGCTTCTCTTGTAGCTGAGCCGTATGTTAGTTCTGGAATTTTTTTATAGTCTGCTTCATATTCGGGAAGCGGTCCCCTGCTATGATTATTTAAACTATTGCCAATCACATATTCTGTAAGCCCTAATGCGACAAATAACTCTGTGCTATTTGGTCCTAATGTTAGAACGTTTTTTGGTTTTTCTGTAACAACTATTTCTCTTCCATAGTTGTCAAAGGTCAACGTTTCATATTCATTTGTATTTGCATTTGCTTCTACTGACTGCTTCTTAACTGTTTCACTTGAAGATGGCTGACATCCAACTAATAATCCAGTTACTCCCGCTAGAATTGTTAGCCCTAACATCATTTTTTTACTCACGTTCATTCTCCTTTTACCATTGTAAACTTTTCGGCAAATATGTAATCGATACCCTATTTGTTTTTGGGTGGATCATCACATCGACTTTAATGCCGTAGACCTCGGAAATGACTTCTGGGGTCAAAATTTCTTCCGGTGTCCCTGCTTTGAATAAACGACCTTCCTTTAACACATACATTCGATCGCAATATAAAGCAGCAATATTTAGATCATGGATCGCAGCCAATACGGTTACACCTAACCCCTTAACTAAATCAAACATTTGCAATTGATAGTGAATATCTAAATGATTTGTCGGCTCATCCAACAATAAGAAATCGGTTTGTTGCGCTAAGACTCTCGCGATTAGCACTCTTTGCTTCTCTCCGCCTGAGAGCTCTAAATAATTTCTCTTGGCCATATCTTCTATACCCGTTTGCTTTAAGGCCTCTGCTACAATCTCTTTGTCTACTTTTGTATCCCCTTCAAAAAGCCTTTTGTATGGATTTCGTCCCATTGCTACGATTTCCTCTACTTTAAAATCAAAGGGAATATAGTTCTCCTGCCCAACAACCCCTACTTTCTGAGCAGCCTTTTTTACATTCATTTTAAGCAAATCTTCATCATCTAACCTGACTTCACCTAAATTAGGCTCCAGGGCACGATATAAATTCTTTAATACCGTCGATTTTCCGCTGCCATTTGGTCCTAATAACCCAACAAACTCACCTTTTTCAACATTGAGGCGAATATCTTTAATGATATTATTGTCATGATAGGAAAAGCTTAAATTCTCTACTTGTAATCTCATCCTTCCACCTCTTTAAGCTCGTGCGTTTCTCTTTAATAACCAAATAAAGAATGGGCCACCAATTAATGCCGTTAACAATCCAATCGGCAATTCTTCTGGCGCAATAACCATTCTAGCTGCGACATCTGTCCAAACGACTAATATTCCTCCCAACAATGCACTTACAGGGAGAACCTTTTTATGGTCAGAACCTATTAATAGCCTCGTCATATGTGGAATCATTAACCCAATAAACCCAATAGAACCACTTACTGCAATCGTTGTCCCAGCTAAAAGTGAAGCAACCAAGACAAGCATTTTTTGCATACGTTTTACATCAGTTCCTAGGGTGCCAGCCGCATCATCTCCTAAAAGCAATGCATTCAGGGCTCTGTAATGAATCATAAGAATCGCCATGCAAAAAATAATGACAACTAACGGAAGTGTTAAATAGCCCCACTTAGCTCCTGCTAAGCTACCTGACATCCAGAAAGCAGCATTATGAAGTCCTAATGCATTTGGTGCACTTAACGTAATCACATTTGTCACAGCATCCATAATCATGGCAATCGCTACACCTGAAAGTAGTAATTGTGTAATATTAATTCTCCCTCTGACTCTAGAGATTGTATAGACTACGATAATAGTTGCAGCAGCTCCGATGAATGCACTAATAGATAGGGCATAGGTTCCAAAAAACGAAAATACCCCAAAAAGCATACCTAATGTAGCAGTAGCTGATGCTCCTGAAGAAACACCGAGAATAAATGGATCTGCCAAGTGATTCCTTACTAATGCCTGCATAGCCACGCCAGTTACTGCTAACGATGCTCCAACTATCATACCTAGTAAAACCCTAGGTAACCGCAAACCCCAAACAATATTTTCATCTATCCTAGTCCAGCTGTGACTCATACTGTCTGTCAAAATTGGTAGTTTACTAAACAATATCTTTGTAACTGTAACAGGATGAACAGAAACTGGACCAATTCCAATTGCGAAAATAATCGATGCTATGCTTCCGAGTAAGAGAAGCGAAAGTATCACCTTCATATTCGGTTCATCCTTCATGGGTAATCTGTTCTCATTTTCAGTCATCTTTTATGCCCTTTCAAATGCTTTACACTTTTTATAAAAAATTGCAGTCAAAATGATTACTAAGAATTTCTATTAAAGGAGCAAAACTATTTTAGAAGATACTGAACTTACGATGAATAAACACTTCAGAACTTTGACAAAATGATAGAGGGAAAAACTTATTTCAAATCCTTTTTGTCTACGTAGCAGCTATCGTTAATTCAATACTTTTTTTATCATAACAGACGGATTCTCAGCTAAATCCAGTTCTTTTTCATTTTCTAGCAAGCGAATAACAGGACGCTGTAAATGCTTCTTTAGGCCAATCACAATGGCTTGTTCCCCAGTATATAGCTCTACCTTTGTGCCAGGGATATATGCTGGTACACTATTTACAAAAGCTTGAACCACTTTATGGGAATACTCCTCATCACTTTTTGTCATAATATATTCCAACGCTTCATGAGGAGGCACTTTTTTATCTGACAGCAAATGATCATACACATTCGCAATACCCACAACTTGCGGAAACTCTAAAAATGCTTGTCCTTTCAGGCTTCTTGGAAATCCTTTTCCGTTTAAAAGCTCATGATGTTGGTACGCAATATGTGCTGACAATAAACTGATCTCACGATTATCTCTTATAATATCAAACCCTTTTGATGGGTGTTCCGCTTCCTGATCTGTGATGGCTTTTCCGATATCATGCAATAACGCACCTACAGTTAAATCTCTTAATTGGCCTTGGTTATACCCCATACGCTTTGACATTTGTAAGCTTAATAGCGCAACATTTACTGAATGAGCATACTGTTCTAAACCTTCAGATATTGACGAAGTTGGTACTAAAATAACCGTTTTATGAGCAAAAACTTCTTTAATTAGTGTAGCAACTGCTTTTTGAAGGGCGATCACATTTAACCTTTTTTTATGTGACACATCTAAAAACGCCTGTTGGACAACAGCAATAATGTCCATCCACGTCGGCATATCAAGCATTTCCTCTAATGAAATACCATAGGTCTCGGCATCCTCAACAACGAGAGTTGATACACCAATTGCCTTGATTCGCTCTAAATAATTAGGATGAATAGTCCGCCCTGCCGTTAATAACACTCTTCTCATCCGATCATAAATCGGCATCGCTAATTGCATCGTGAGAGGATTATAATCTTCAATATCGATAAATCTCATCGATTCACCCCATTTATGTAAAATTAGTGCAGTCGAAGAAAAAGAGGAAAACCAATATATTATTCGACATTATCTACCATAACTATACCATGTGGTTAAGAAGAGTAAATAAAAATAATATGGAATGGTAATGAAACTTGTCATTCATTACCATTCCTTTTTTAGCTACTTTTTCGATGTGTAATAAAACAGGTAAAAAAACATAAACAACAAGAGAATGAACAATGAAATACAGGTTCCCATCTTACCAAAAACCTCTAAAGCCGGAAAATCATCGTGAACTTGGTTAGATGGAATAAGCCAGGCGCTTAATGAAAGGCAGAATATAACAGTAATTGGTAGTAAATTTTTAAGCAAATTGATCACTCCAGGAAAAGAAAAAGTAGTGAGGCAAAAAGTAATCTTTATAACTTATGGGTTTTGGGGGAGATTGTGACAGCTATACAATTTATGTCGGTTTCATTCAAAAAAAGCCCTAAATCATAAATGATTGGACTTGTTTGCTCTGTGATTATTCATAACGCAAGGCATCTATAGGGTCTAGCTTTGCGGCTTTATTTGCAGGAATTAATCCAAAAATTATTCCAAGAATCATTGAAAATAAGACTCCACCTATTACCACTTCCGTTGATACAAGTGGTGGCCATTTTGCAAAGGCAGAAACAACATATGATCCTCCAACGCCAAGAGCGATTCCCACGATTCCACCAACAAGAGTCAGTGTCATGGATTCTATTAGAAATTGAAGAAGTATCTTACTTCTAGTCGCTCCTAATGCTTTGCGGACCCCAATTTCTCTTGTACGCTCTGTCACGGACACAAGCATGATATTCATTACTCCTATTCCCCCTACAAACAAGGAAATGCTTGCAATTCCTCCAATAATCATTGTCATAATACTCGTGACCTGTGAAATGCTCTCTTGAATTTCTTCTAAGTTAAAAACTTCGTACTTCCCGTTTAAGTCAGAAGGTTTCGTATCATTTAATAGATTTACTCCCTTTTGCCCGGCTACTTCAAGACTATTAATATCAGTAGCTTGTAGAGTGACTGCTTGAATATCTTCTGTCCCATATAGGACAGGCCATTGTGATAATGGTAGTAATAATTCAGGTAGACCTAATCCGAATAAGTCACTGTTTGTTTCATATACACCAATTACTTTAAAGGGCTGACCCTTTACTTCAAGAATTTCTCCAACTGGTTGTGTATGTTCAAATAACTCGTCTGCTGCTTGTTTATTAATCATCACAGCATTGTTTGCTTGGGAGTAATCACTTTGATTCAATTTTCGACCATCCAATATCTTAACAGGATGAATGGTAAAATAATCATCACTTATCCCGAAAATTTGAGTATTAATGTTCTCATCATTCACCATAAGTGTTTCCATAGAGTTATTAGTAGTGATAACATGCTCTACTTCCGGTATATTCCTAAGTTGCATGATACTTTCTTGGGTAAAGGCCGGCATTTGATCAAAGGTAAAATCCATCTGCTCACCTTCATCAAGGATAAAATTAATATCAATCGTATTATTTCCATCTCCTGCAAACTGTGATTTTAGCGCCGCTTCCCCACCTTGACCAATCGCTACGACTGTAATAATAGAACCAACCCCGATAATGATCCCAAGCATGGTAAGGGCAGAACGGAGCTTATGTGATAGAATTGACATTATTGCGATCTTAATGCTATCAAATATACTCAAGACTCACTCCTCCAATCCTGAGTGATTTTTCCGTCTTTTAGGACAATTCTCCTTCTTGAATAAGAAGCAATTTCCTCTTCGTGTGTGACTAAAATAATCGTTGTTCCTTCTTTATTTAACGTTGAAAAGATCTCCATTACTTGACTTCCTGATTTTGAATCAAGGGCACCAGTCGGCTCATCCGCCAAAATAAACGTAGGTTCATTCGCAATCGCTCTCGCTATCGCAACACGTTGTTTTTGACCTCCAGAAAGCTGATTTGGGAAATGCTTGGCGCGATCATTTAATCCAACCTTTTTCAATGCTTCATACGCTCGTTCACGTCGCTCTCTTTTTCTCATGCCACCATATATAAGAGGTAATTCAATATTTTCAACAGCCGTTAATCTAGGTAACAGATGAAAGCTTTGGAACACAAAGCCAATATGGTGATTTCGTATGTACGCAATTTTTGCTTCTTCCACCTCAAGAGGGTTCAATTTATTCATCATATATTGACCCTTTGTAGGATGAGCCAAGCAACCAATAATGTTCATCAAGGTCGATTTACCAGAACCTGATGGTCCCATTATGGAAACAAATTCACCGTCTTCAATTTCGATATTAATGTCATGTAGGATAGGAATCTCAAGTGCTCCCTGCTTATACGATTTCGATATGTTTTTTAACGTAATCATTCAACATTCACTTCCATCCCCTCACTAACAGTGGCCGTTGGATGAGCAACTATCTTATCACCTTTGGATACTCCTTCAATGATTTCTGTCCATTGACCATCACCAATGCCGGTTATTACATTTTGTTTGTGAACCGTGTTGTTTTTCAGCAAGTAAATATAAGATTCTTTCGCTTCTTCTATTACACTCTCACTTGGAACAGCCAGCTTCTTTATACTTGGTAGATTCACCTCTAAAGAAACATGAAAACCTGGTGATAAACCTTTCTGTGAATCTAGTGACGCAACAAAATGGTAATAGGAAACAGAAGGATTTGAATCTACCATCTGCCCTGCGGTTTCCTCCGTTGATAATGGAGAAGCACCTACTTCCTTAATCTTTCCTTTCCACGATTGATTAGGGAGAGCTTTAGACGTAATCGTTACTGCTTGTTTCGGTAAAATTTGTGCCTTTTGTAACTCCGTTATCTGTCCTTCAATGTGATACGGGGCTTGTGAGCCAACCTGTATAAATGGTGCATTTTGTTCTGATAAAGCCTCATCAGAATCTATTTTTTTGACTACACCAGCATTCCGACTGTAAACAATCAGGTCGTTTTTCCTTTCTTTTAATTCCTCTTCTTGCAAATTACTTTTCTCCATCTCAAGAACCGTCGTTTTCAACTGAGCTTCAGCATCTTGAAGTTGCTGTTCTAAATCTTGCTTTGTTTGATCAAGCTGATCTTCTTGAACTGGATCTTCAGCCTTTTCTCTATCACTTTTGACATCGCTAAGCTGCTTTCTTAGCATATCAATGGTCTTTTTTCCTTGATCATAACGAATATTTGCTATGTTTTGATCAATATCCAGTTGTTTTAATTGATAAGATAATTCTGCATTATGATAGGAAAAGAGTTTTTGATTTCTTCCAATTTTTTGTCCTTCTTCAACGAACACTTCGTTTATTTCACCCATTGTTGAGTCCACATGATAAGAATCTGTTTTCCCCTCCACTACAATCCCTGATATTAGCTTCGTTTGGGAAAATTTTCTTTCTTGAACACTCACAAACTCTAGATCCACCGCTTTTCCTTTATTTTGTTTTTGAACAACCAATATATTGGTTGTGACAATAGCAACAATTAATAAAATAAGTACAATGATAAGCCATTTTTTCTTTGGCTTCGTTTCCGTTTCTACTTGCATAGTTCCTTCTCCTCATATCTTTCGTTGTTTTTCAGCTTATATGAAATACAAAGTAATAATTCCAGGAAGACTAGAAAAAAATACATATACGACTGCTAATTTCACCCATTCAAGAATTCTTGTAGGTAAAATTCCTTTACTATATAAGAAATAGCAAATGATGATCGGCTTCACTAAGTAGTTAACTGGAGAATACATTGTTATATTCTTAAACGAATCGATATCTATTGCAGTTGGTAATAAGAACATTGCCACAACACAGTTGATCAACAATACACACAAATTCGTTAGCATAATCGGATGTGTAAAGTCCCTTAATGGATACTTTTTTCGATAGAAGAAATACACGATCACATATACTAAAATAACTTCCAAGCCTATCGACATAAATAAAATAAGTACTTGAAACAAAAAAGATACAATCAACATCAATACTTTAAGGTTTTTTATATCATCGCTAAAAGCCGAGATAAATTCTCCATACTCAGGAATGACAGTAGGGATATATGTTAGTTGAATATAACAAGATATTAATAAAGCGATGAGTAAAGATAGAGTAAGTGGAAACCCACGAAACTTCTCTAAAGACATGTTCATTCACCTCAAATGAAATTAGGAGTAATAAAAGATTCTACTGCAGCAGCTAATATTGTTAACACAACAATAACGACAAAGATTCGGGCCATATTTTTCATAGCCGTTCTATTCCACGATTTCTTCCTCAACATACCAATTAATTTCCATGGGATATAGATTCCTAAAGCTATCGTTAATATCATTGCGGGAATTTCAAAAATCCCATGTACAATAAACATACGAAGTACCTCGGCAACCGAATTGTTATCACTCATTAACGTAGCTGTAATAATACCCATCGTAAAAAAATTAATAAAAAGATAAATGAGAGAATAGATACCTAATGTAATAGTACCCATTATTAAAGAGAGAAGTTCTGCTTTTGAATTATGGAGAAGTAAATCCATAAAACCGTTTTTTCCCTCCATCGATTCTTTTTCTAAATTCATAGGAAACAAAAGACCCATTACGTATAAAATAATGGCGCAAATTGTGATTGTTAAGACAATTTTTTTAAATGTCATTGTTGGTTCACTTCCATGACTTTGATATCTCTATTTCCGTTAATTTGAATGGTATGTGTTACAATATCATTCACTTCCTTGTCCCCTGAATGCGTTGAAAACAGTATAATTGAATTCGTTTTCGCCACATAATCTTGAAGAAATGCAAGAACCTTCATCATTGATGGGCGATCAAAATTCACAAAGGGCTCATCAAATAGGACAAGCTTTGGAGAAGTTAAAAACGCAGCAATAAAAGCAACTTTTTGTTTTGTTCCTAATGAAAGGTTTTTAATTAATATCTTTTTAAATTCTGCCAATTCTAAGTCAATTAGCATAGAATGGATGAATTCATTCGCTTTTTCTTTATCCGTTTTTGCTAATAAAGTCACTAAATCAAGCATTTCTGTCACTGTTAAATAATCATATAAAAATGGAATATTAGGTATAAACGTACTTACCTTAATAAAATCCTCGTAATGACTTTTTAAGCTTATGGAATCAAAAACGATATCTCCTTGGAATGCTGAGATACCCCCAATCATATTTAATAATGTTGTTTTTCCAATCCCATTTTTTCCAGTAACTGTGACAATTGACTTTAGAGGTACATTAAAACTAACTTGATCGAAAACTTTTGTTCCTGAGTATTCTTTTTTTAACTCACATATTTGTAACATCTTTTCCCTCCCGAGATAAAGAAACATAGACTTTGCTAAGACAGTAAATTAGTAAAATAACAACATAGCTAACCATACTGATATAGGCATAAAATAGATTTGATTCTACTATGATGAGTGAGACCATAGGAATCGCATAAATAATAGGAATTCCGAATAAAATAAAGTTCTCTGTCGACTTGGATGTCAGTACAGAGGGTTCCACCATTTTCACCTCTTCAATGGTGAACTTCCCTAAGCCGTATATCCGAATCACTAACAAAGTGACAAGAATAAGAAAAATGAGAAAATAGCTAATGACTGCAAAAAATACTTGTATGGTTTGATACAGTAAACAAAGTGTAAGAAACGGAAGCAAAATGATGCTTAGTTGTGAAATTGTTGCTAAAATGGTTTCCTTGTATAAATACTTTTTGCATTGATATCGACGTAAAAAATAATACGTTGTGTTCGTAAAATTTTTCTGTAAAATTTCATCATATAAGAAATGAGTGATCATTAAATTAAATACTGATGGACTATAGCAAAAGAATAATACAGTTATGACTAGAGGAATTTGATTATGTTTACTCAAGACTGGATAACAGAGAATGATTAATAAGGAAAAGAAGATACTACCAATTCTTATATACAAGAGCTTATTTTTGTCATATAACACTCTTAAGATTAAGCGTTGAAAAACAACTTTCTTCTGAAATCCCTTGTAAAAACCACCTTCATTTATGGAAACCAAGCTTGAAACGATTTTTCCTTTTCTAAAAACAGAATATATAAAATATAAACTTACTATAAGAGCAACAAATGTTATCCCACATAATAAATAAATATGTGCTTCCATATTCAATTGACGATCAGGGAGAAAATAGTCTAATAGATTTGTAAGATGAAATGGATATAATCTGTTTAATTCAATCGAATTGGTTACGATTGCAAGATATGCCGGCATCAGGATTGCTAAAGACCAATTCATCCTTTTCACATATAACCCTGTCAACTTTGCTATAAAAAAAATGAAGGACAAACCGTAATTTGTTATGATAAACAGAAATCCTATCACTAACACCCAGATCGATTGAGTAACAAATAAAAATAAAACCAGGACAGATATCCCATACGAGAGAATAGAGTAGATGAATGTGCTACCCAACAACTCTCTATTTACTTTTCTAAAAATAAACGAATATGTATTTTCTTTAGGCAAAAGCCTTATTACGTATTCCAATTCTCTCTTCAATTCTAAAATTAGAGGTTCCCCATATTTCGCTTGTATTGTACCAATGCTTTGAAACAAACTAAGAATACCTGTAAAAATCAGACCAGCTATAACATGGGATGAATAAACAGATCCTATAACGGTATAAAACAATAAGAAAAATAAAATTGGAACGAAAACTAATGCTTTAGATGAAACAAATAAAAACTGAATGATTCTTTCTCGATCGCTTTCTAAAAAGATGGAAAGAAATTTCTTATACACAAGCGCTAGGATATCTTTGCTTCTCCTACGAGATATCAATCTAGCATATTCAAAATAGGTCCGACTTTTTCTCACTTTACATTCCACCCTTTTCAACTAAAAGTACGGGAAACAAATAATGACTTTATCCCCCGTACTCACGGCATATTACAGCTGAATTGCTGCGTGTTTACCTGCTGAAATCGCTAATTTTTGAATTGTAAAACGGTATGCAATAATTGCTGCTGCTGCTGCAATCCCAATACCAGTTAACGCCATAAGTAAGCTTATGTAACTAGCATAATCTAATACCTTAAATACAAGGCTTGCTGCCCCAAAACTTAATCCTGTTAATGACATGATTTGATTCATAATTTAATCACCTTTCTAGAATAAAATTAGATTTTTAATAGATTATATAAGGACTTATAATTGAATAGCTGCATATTTCCCTGTTGACATAGCAAGCTTTTGGATCGCATAACGATAGGCAAGAATTGCGCTGGCAGCTCCTATTCCGATACCAGTTAACGCCATTAAAATACTGATGTAACTCGCATAATCAAGTACAGAAAAAACAGCACTAGCAGCACCAAAACTAAGACCAGTTAATTTCATAATATGGTTCATTATTTACCCTCCCTTCTCTATTTTCCATTATTGAAAGAGACCTATTTTCCTAGTCAAACTCTGTTTCATAAGACCAGTAAAAAGCTCAATCACTTTCACAATGGAATCGTAACACATAATTTGTAAATTAAATGTAAAATATCACATATTGTCAAAATTGGTTGAATTTTACTATTATTTGCATAATCCATATTATCCATGTTTGGAAATTGTCATTTTAGGTGAAAAAGCTTGAAGATAATAGAAGATATATGGGTTTTTCGCGCTGATAAAATCAAATAATAAACAGGCTTATTTTCCAAAAAAGTTCTTTACCACAATTTTACTATATGACATTTGTATCAGATGAGATGAAGAAGATTCATATGTGTAGCTTTATAGGCCAAAAGATTTATTGAATCTATCTCTTCTTGCATAAACAAAAAAGAGACTGTTTAATAAAAACAGTCTCAGATTGTCGACAAAAGGGATTCGGAATGTAAAACATTCCGAATCCCTTTTGAGATTTTTGATTTTACGAACCAAATGGTTCGCTGGAATAAGTTGATCTAAAGCAATCATATCAATTTGCTCTCTTTGAATGGAATTATGTTTCGAAAGCATATTTATCAACTCAGATTTACTTAATTACACTTTAAAGCAAAGGTTCTTTTCGCATACTTTGTTGTTTTTAATCCAATTATAGGATCAAATTAGTTTGTTCCTAATACTTTTTAAAAAACTAAGTAGGTTGATTGGAGGCGGATATGTGAGACTCCTGTGGGAGCTGTGGGACAGGTGAGACCCCGCAGACGCAAAGCGTTGAGGAGGCTCACCGCCCACCCCACGGAAAGCGAACATCCTGGAGCTCTAATCAACCAGCTCAACACTTATTACAAAGCAAATAAGACTGCAAGCAAACCTCTATTTCAAGTAGTTTGTCTACAGTCTGAGACTGTTTAATAAAAACAGTTTCTTTAAAGCTCTTTATTTCGTTATAACAGTGCATAAGCAAGCGCAAAAACACCTAATAGTGCCACCAAAATCGCGGTAAAAAAGCCATTACCCATTAATTGCTTCCAAAGTTTTTTTTTCTCACTATTCATCCCCATTCCTCCTTTTCAACTTGTTTTTTGTTTTTATTTAGTTAAAGATTGCTGGTTCTGATGCATACCATTCAATAAGCCCACAGCTTGGACAAACAAATGGTTCAATCGTTGATAGATTGCCGGATTTTAATCCTAATAAACCTGCTTTTTCTTGTTTTTTTGAAACACGAATTGGACCATTACTATCTAGCTTTGCCTCTACCATTTCCTTGTTACACTTTGAACAAACGCTCTCCATAAGCTCCTCCTATACATATAACTTATTATAAGGATTACATTTCACATCATAACATCTTTCATATTTTAACAGTAAAAAAAATCCATATTTACATCAATCTACCTAATTGATTTTTTTACCACACAACTTTATACCAATTTTATATAAATCCATTAGTAGTCTATTGTCCTATGTAGTATGTTTATTTTCCTGCTAATAAATCAGTTTAGTTAATGAAGGATTTACACAAAATTAACAATTTTATTCTTATTGGTACTTGGATTGTTCGATGGTTCAGCGTAATTCTTGCTCGTTACAAAAAAAAGCCTTTTCCCACTAATTGAGAAAAGACTTGTTTCTATAACAACCACCCTAATTACTCATGAACAGGTATGATGTTACTTTCCACCTTAAATACTTCTAAATACTGGATATGATGACCGTCACTTTCGTGTACTTTAAATTTGTAGCCCGCTTCCTCAACCTCAACACCAACCTCAGCATTAAACTTTTGAGTCAGGAACCAGCCACCAATTGTATCAATATCCTCATCGGAAAAATCGGTATTTAACAGGTTGTTCACATCTTCAATGAGCAATTTCCCATCCAAAATATAATGCTCATCATTTAATTTACGGATCTCGGGAATTTCATCTTCATCAAACTCATCCCTTATTTCTCCAACAATTTCTTCGAGGATATCCTCAACTGTTACCAATCCAGATGTACCACCGTATTCATCTATTAATATGGCCAAATGTGTACGTTCTTTTTGCATCTTTAATAATAAATCGTGAATTGGAATTGTCTCAATCACCTGAATAACCGGGTTTATATACGACTTGATATCAAAATGATTATGACTTTCCTCATCAGTAAACTTTGACGTTAAAAACTCTTTAATATTTAAAAAGCCGACTATATTATCTTTGTCTCCATCTACAATAGGATAACGAGTATAGCGTTCATTTTTAATGATATCAATAATATCATCATAGTTTTCATCAACCGAAATCGTCACAATCTCCGTACGCGGCACCATAATTTCTTTGGCAATTCTCTCGTCAAATTCAAAAATATTGTTTACATATTTTAATTCGTTTTTATTAATCTCACCGCTTTTATAACTCTCTGATAAAAGAATACGAAGTTCTTCCTCTGAATGGGCCAATTCATGTTCTGACGCTGGTTTCAGGCCGAAAATTCCAACTAATACACGTGCCGAACCATTTAAGAACCAAATAAATGGATACATGATTCGGTAGAACCAGATAATTGGTTTCGCAAACAATAACGTGATTGCTTCTGCTTTTTGAATAGCAACAGTCTTCGGTGCCAACTCACCAATTACAACATGCAAAAATGTAACTAAGGCAAAGGCAATTCCGAATGACAAAATATGTGCCACTGATTCGTTAAAATGCAAATACGAAAATAAAGGATGTAACAGTTTTTCTACAGTTGGTTCTCCTAACCAACCAAGCCCTAATGCTGTTACAGTAATTCCCAGTTGACAAGCAGATAAATACTCATCCAAATGGGATACGACTCTTTTCGCAGCAATTGCCCCTTTTTTTCCCTCAGAAATAAGTTGATCAATTTTAGACATACGTACTTTTACAATGGCAAATTCTGTTGCTACGAAAAATCCAGTTAAAGCAATTAATATAAAAATTAAAAGTAAGTTAATCGTGGTCAATGAGTCGTCTTACAAAAGTAAGACTACACCTCCTAGTAAATTCATAATTAGTATTATTCTTCATTCCCTTGCATAAAGATAATCACAAATTTGATTAATTCAAATAAAGCCATTAATGCTCCAGCAACATATGTTAATGCTGCTGCATTTAATACCTTTTTCACGCCAGGTTCTTCGTCATTGTATAAAATCCCCTCTGTTATCATCAAGTTTCTTGCCCGCTTACTTGCATCAAATTCGACTGGCAAAGTAATGAGCTGAAACGCCACAGCAGCCGAGAAAAGGACAATCCCCACACCAATTAAAGACAGTTGTTGCAATAACATACCGCCAATGAATAAAAATGGAGCAATTCCGGATGCTATATTTGCAAGTGGAAAAATACGGTGTCTTAACACAAGTGCTTTATACGATTGTTGATGCTGAATTGCATGCCCAACTTCATGCGCGGCAACAGAAACAGACGCAATCGATTGTCCATAATAGACAGCTTCTGATAAACGAACGACCTTTTTCATTGGATCATAATGATCTGACAGTATTCCTCGAACAACCTCTATTGGTATATTGTATAACCCGTTGTGATCCAATATACGTCTCGCTGCTTCGGCACCTGATAAACCCGATTTCGTAGCCACTTCTGACCATTTTTTAAAATTGCCTTTTACTCTAAACTGCGCCCAAATTGAAACACCCAGCGCTATAAAAATGAGTATATCCATTGGATGAAAAAACATAGTAAGATAACCCTCCCGTTTAATTGACTAATATAAGTAAGGTCTGAATTAATGACAGACTTTCATTAGTTATATTTTTTTTGACATACTCATGGTTTTTTAGATCACTTTTATCCAATTGTGCTAAAACCTCTGTAACTTCCTTTTCAAGCCCTTTTATTTTTAACCGAAGTTCAAGTACATCTATCTCCTCTGCAATGGCGATGGTATTCTTTTTTATTTCTTCCAATGACATACCGTTTGCTTTGCATTCTTCAATATATTGTAATTGCTCAATTGCTGAGGCGTCATAGTAACGATAGTTGGAAGAAGAACGTTCTGCTTTTAATAAACCTAGTGTTGTATAATAGTCTATCGTTCGTTTGGTCACACCAGTTTTCCCAGCGAGTTCACCAATTTTTAACTTTTCAGTCCCAAGGGACACCCCTCCAAAC
>JAPSLU010000429.1 GCA_031180405.1 Bacillus sp. (in: firmicutes)
GTCTTGATGTCATAAGTAATTCACCTCATCTTGAATAACTCTATTTTTTAAGGTATCCAGATTTGATAATAAAATTCTCTTACATAACCAGTCATGCCATATGAAACAGACTTAACATATTCACTCTGGTAATTCTTCTTCCCCCTCATTGAAAATGTCTTCAAATTGAAAAAACCGATTTTCCTTATTGAAAATCGGTTTTTAGGGTGATAAAGAATATTAAATATCAAATTTAACGTTACCGATCCATTTTACGAATTCGGGATCTCTATGAGAAAAGAACACACTGTTTTTTGTATCTAAAGCAGCAATCCGCTTCATATCCTCTTGTTTTAATTCAAAGTCAAAGATATTAACGTTTTCGATGATTCTTTCTTTATGAACAGATTTTGGAATGACCACGATTCCTCTTTGTGTCAACCAACGTAAAATGACCTGAGCCACGGATTTATTATACTTTTCACCAATCCCTTCTAAAGTTTCGTTTTGGAACATGTTATTTTTCCCTTCAGCAAAAGGCCCCCAGGACATTATCTGAACATTGTTCTCTTTCATAAGGTTATGACTATCTACTTGTTGGCAGAAAGGATGAGTTTCAACCTGATTTACTGCTGGAACTACTTCATTATGCTCAATCAAATCCACCAGACGGTCTGGATAGAAATTGCTTACTCCAATTGCCCTGATCTTTCCTTCACTATACAATTCCTCCATAGCACGCCAAGAACCATATACATCCCCAAAAGGCTGATGAATTAAATATAAATCAATATAATCCACCTGTAGCCTTTTCAGTGATTTTGCAAATGCCATTTTTGCATTTTCAAAACCAGCATCCTGAATCCAAAGTTTTGTCGTAATAAATATTTCTTCTCTTGGAACACCACTCCGCTTGATAGCTCTGCCTACCGCTTCTTCATTCATATAAGCTGCAGCGGTATCAATCAAGCGATAACCCGCCATAAGGGCATCATAAACGGCCTGTTCACATTGGACTGCATCCTCAATTTGATACACACCAAAACCGAGAATGGGCATTTCAACACCATTTTTTAAAATTACTTTTTGCATATATAATTCCTCCTATATTTTAAAATGTACTATTTCAAATCACTGATTTTACACCGTTTAGACCGCTATAGTTGTGATTTACAATTTCAGTAATTTGAACTATGATAATCCTATCACCTTCGAGTAACACGAAGGCAAGGGATATTAAACAGTTTGAATAAAAAATTTTCAGGAAGTGTTACAATGCATACTGTAAAAGAAGTATCCAAGCTACTTAGTCTAACTGAACATACCGTCCGTTTCTATACAGATAAAGGATTAGTTCCAAGTATAAAGCGTGACAAAAACAACAATCGACTTTTTGATGAAGAATCAATCAGTTGGCTTATAGGTGTTAAATATTTGAAACAATGTGGGATGTCAGTGGAAGACATTAAATCCTATGTAGATTTGTGTTTGGAAGGCCGTTCTACCATTCAAGAACGCTATGAAATCATTATGAAACAAAAAGCCATTGCTATGTCTCAGTTAGAAGAGGCAAAACAAAGAGCTAAATATATGGAAGAAAAGGCAAATCATTACCTTGATATTATCAATGGTGTAATCCCAGATGATACGAATCCGAAAGAATGGGAGTCCAGAAATTCTAATATCCCGCAAAAAGAAAGAACAAGCTGATATTCTTTTGGAAAATCGCCTTGTTCTAAAGTAGATGAACCTGAAACTGCCGCCTAATAATTAGCTCGATTTCTTTCTTTTACAACGATCGCTACCCGAAAATTTTACTAATTAACCCCGTAGTGGAATAACAAAAAAAACTCCACTTCACATTGATGTAAAGCAACCTTTATCTTAGCAACTAAGTATGTAATTACAACTTTGTTAAACAGTCCGTTTTTATAATATCTTTTTGTGGCTCAACTACATATTTTAGAGAGAAAGCCTTTTGAAATTATTTTTTAAATTTTTCTTTAAATAGAAGCTTGTTAATCTAATTATCATAAGCCGTTTCTTTTTTTTATTATATTTTATTTATGAATAGATTTATACGTTAGTTTCACACCTCATTTAAGGCAATACCTCTCGTAAAGATACGAAAAACCCCCGTCCATGATGAAATAGACGGAGGGTACGTCATAATCGAAAACTGGTTGGCATGGTGGTTTATGTACATTTTAGCCCCTATAGCTTTCCCTCGCCATTTTAGGTAGGTTTACTAGAATCGTACGCAATTATTGATAGATTCTATATTTTATTATTTTTAATGAATTATTCGCAATTTTTGTAAGTTTTAAATTTGTAATTCAATTAAATCATCG
>JAPSLU010000430.1 GCA_031180405.1 Bacillus sp. (in: firmicutes)
CAGGAGGAAAAAATACGAATATCATACCTGGCAGTGCTTCTTTGGCTATTGATTTACGCGCGCAGACAAATGAAATTATGGAAAAATTAAGACAGAGAGTGCTCGAAATTTTACAATCCTCCAGTGAGCTTTTTAATACAGATATCGTTTTAACGAATGATTATGGAATTGCGGCAGCTGAAGTCAGCAATGAAGCATTAGAAATGGCTGAGCAAGCAATTGTTAATTGTTTAGGTGAAGAAAAGTTGGCGGCCCCCCTGATTACACCTGGTGGAGATGATTTTCATTTTTATACGATTAAAAAGCCACATTTAAAAGCAACTATGGTTGGGCTAGGATGCGACCTAAAACCTGGCCTGCACCATCCGAATATGACTTTTAATAGAGATTCCTTACTGAATGGAATAAATATTTTATCTGAAATTATCATTCTACATAGTAAAAAGGGGTGTTGATATGAAAGGAATTTATATAAAAGAGGTGGTACTGCATCATACTAGGGTATCTTTGAAAGCCCCTTTTACTACAAGTTTTGGCACTATCCAAACTAAAGATGTTTGTATCGTTGAAGCAATTGACGAATCTGGTATCTCAGGCTGGGGAGAAACGGTGACCAGCAATGAACCATATTATAACGAGGAAACAACTTATACCGCAGTTTATATGTTAAAGAATTTCCTTATTCCTAAAGTTATTCAAAAAAAAATCTCCCATCCTAAAGAAGTCCATAACATGCTCTCTTTTGTACGCAGAAACCAAATAGCAAAAGCTGCCCTTGAAACCGCCATGTGGGATGTTTTTGCTAAAAAAAATGGAAGTTCATTATCAGAGGTTCTTGGAGGAGAAAAGAAAAAGATAGCTGTTGGAAAAAGCATTGGTATTCAAGAAACACCTGACCAATTAGTTGAAAAGGTAGGGATGTATGTTAAGGAAGGATTTAAAAAAATAAAAGTAAAAATTGCCCCAGGAGCTGACATTGAATATATTGATGCTGTTCGCAAGAAATATCCCGATGTCCCCCTTATGGCTGATGCTAATTCCGCTTATACCTTAGAGCATATTGAACACCTCAAAAAGTTGGACAAATATAACCTCATGATGATTGAACAGCCTTTGGCCCATGATGATATTATTGATCATGCTATTTTGCAGAAAAACATCTCTACACCAATCTGCCTTGATGAAAGTATTCATAGTTTTGAAGATGCACGAAAGGCAATTGAACTTGGCAGCTGCAAGATCATAAATATTAAAATCGGCCGTGTTGGAGGGCTCCAAGAATCTATTAGAATCCATGATTTATGTGAAGAGCATAATATCCCTGTATGGTGCGGAGGAATGCTAGAAACTGGAATAGCAAGAGCACATAATATTCATATGACAGCACTATCTAATTTCACAATGCCTGGTGATACAGCCCCTTCTTCTCATTATTGGGAAGATGATATAGTAAAGCCCGAAATCACAATGGAAAATGGATACATCCAGGTTCCAGAAGGATTGGGAATAGGTTATGAGATTGATCGAGGGAAATTGAAGAGAATATTGACTCATTCTGAAAGAATCTATTCAACTGAATCTACTCATCCAACCCTAGGATAGTTTAAACAAAGATATTTTTTAGAGGAGCAATTCTTATATAGCCAGGTGTTACAAGGGTATAACATCCTTCATAAAATTAGAAGAATTGATTAAACCAACCTTTATTAATACAATATGGTGCCTATGTTCAAAATCAGCTGCCTAATCAGGTGGCTTTTTCTTTTTTAACAAACGGGGCAGTTTAGTGACATAAAAAATATAGAAACCATCTGTGTAATCCACCGTATAACTTAATAGAAAGTTAAGATTGACTTTGATTGATTAGTTAACATCCTTATAGAAGTAAAAGGAGAGATAATAATGTTGGGAACTATAGTTGGTATTTTAATCGTTTTGGCATTAATAGCTGTATCTTTATCGATTGGTGTTTGGGGGATAATGGGAGTAATTAAACTTATTAAAAAAAATAATTAAGCTATGCAGGTTAATGCAGCTAAACTAACCTTATTTTCAGGCTCAGCTAACAAAGCCAGGCAGCTTAACAAATTAGGTGGCGTATATTCCGAATAGGGTTGACGCTTTTTTTAGTATTCTTTATTGAACAAACGGGCAGTGTTATTGAACAGCGAAAATGGGCTTAAAATATTTCTACAGCAAAAGTTGTAGGGGATTTCAGTCTATACCTGGAGGTAATAAATTGGTAGGAATGTAAAATTTAATGTAAGGAGGTTATATAAATGATTAAAGGGATTTATGAAGCTCATTTACCTGTCAAAGATTTAG
>JAPSLU010000079.1 GCA_031180405.1 Bacillus sp. (in: firmicutes)
TTTTTATTTTCTGGCGTATCTGTTGTTTGGTAATAGTTCCATGCTGCATAATGCCCTTCAAGAACATCTGCACCAATTCCGCGAATTTCCTCCTCAGCAACACTTACTGATAAGACAGGAATATCCTCTGGTGTAATCCCTGCATCACTTAATTGCTTGAAGAAGGCAACATTGCTATCGCCATTTAATGTATTAAAAATTACACTTGGTTTCGCTGATTTAATTTTGTTAATAATCGTGTTGTAATCTGTATGCCCCATTGCCGTATATTCCTCAGCAACGACCTTTCCACCCTTTGCCTTAACTTGTGCGTTAATAATTTGGTTCGCCGTTCTTGGGAACACATAATCAGAGCCAACTAAGAAGAAATCCTTCCCAACGTTTTCTAGCAACCAATCAACCGCAGGGACAATTTGTTGATTTGTTGTCGCCCCGGTATAGAAGATATTAGGGGAAGATTCCATCCCTTCATACTGTACTGGATACCAAAGCAAGCCATTGTTTTGTTCGAATACTGGAAGCATCGCTTTTCTACTTGCTGACGTCCAGCCACCAAATACAGTTGCGACCTTATCCTGTTGAAGAAGCTTCGTGGCCTTCTCAGCAAACGTCGGCCAATCTGATGCCCCATCCTCAACAACTGGCTCAATTTGCTTACCAAGCACCCCACCAGCCGCATTAATCTCTTCAATCGCCATTAATTCTGCATCTCGTAAGGAAACCTCACTTATCGCCATCGTCCCACTTAATGAATGAAGAATCCCAACCTTAATCGTATCTCCATTAGACTCAGACCCACTAGAGCTCGAACCTGAAGACGACTCCTGCCCAGGCTCACTCGTTTGCGACGAACAAGCCGCAAGCATGAGCACCATCATGAAAAGTACTAAAAAACCTTTTTTCATCTCAGTACACCCCTCTTTTTTCTTTTGGTTTAGCGTTAGTTTCTGCTCACTTCTCCTGGTTGTCATATTTTCTATCATATTATGTAAAGATTTCTAACACTAAAATCATAATATACTGAAAATTAACTATTTTCAATTGGTTTTTTGATAATTTTTTACCACAAAATCAGCAGAAACCGTTACCAACCTAGTGATATCAACAATAAATAATGTTATAAATCCTTACATCGAAAAAGTGTTCTTCTTCACTTTTGCATTTAGTGCATAAAAAAAGGTGCTATCCCTCTCCTGACTTGCGCGAATAAGGAATAACACCTTTTTTATTTAGTGTGAAAACATATAAAATTAACGAATTGATACCATAGATAAATGAAAAGTTACTAATTAAGGGAAAAGAAACGACGAATTGGACACGATACTCGATTCCATCCATACGAAAAAATCAATGTATACGATCCAGTTGTTCGGTCAAACTACTAGGTGGAAATCCACTATAGAAAGGAAGCACAATCATGATGAAGGAAATGATCGAGTCCGCAATCAAAAACGTAGAAAAAGCTTACGAAAACCCCGAGTCCGCTGACTTAACCGACACAATCAAACAGCTTCAGGAAGCAAAGGAGCAATACGGTGATAAAGGAACAATGATCGAAAATGCGATTACCGCATTAATTCAAGCTCAGCATTCGATTGCACATATGGATACTGCGAAGGATTTTGCACCGTCTTCTGCGTTTGGGCAGGCGCATAATGCTTTGGAGCAGGCGATGGAGTCTTTTGTTGAGGTGGATAATGATCCGGTTTGAGAAACACAAAACAAGAAGGGCCTCCCCTTTTATCTTTGCTCTTAAACTGTTATTACATAGAGAGATAATCATCTCTCTATGTATTAAAGATAAAGTAATGGTTTATAATCTGCAAAGAAGAATTTATTTAGAACAAATGAAAAACCAATAAAACTATTTTCCCCAAAAATCATCTTTTTCAACTTACACGTATTACACAATCAAAAACCTGTCTAGAATAACTCTAGACAGGTTTTCAAATTTCCATTAGATTACCATATCACAAACAATAGCATTTTTTAAGAATATGAACAGATACATGGAATATTATCATCTTTTATATTTAGAAATTTTTCAACACCTTCTCGCTCAAGTTCTTCTCGATATTGTTTAAGAGTATAAGGACCACCATCTTTTTTTAAAATAGAAACATCCTTTTCAAAATGCTCTCTAAATCTCTCTTCCATTTCTTCTTGTTCTTTGTAGCGCTCTGGCCAGACGGAATATAATAAAGCATAATGCTGAAAACCCCCACGTACACAGCGGCCTCCGCAGTTAGCATGTGAAAAACCTTTAATTCCTTTAGCAGCTAAATCTGGCCTTACCTCTTCTGTAATTGAATACATTCGCGGTAACTTAATCCCCCATTCATTCTCTATGATTCCTTTAACATCAATATCCTCAGTAAAAGTATCAATCATAGGGAATCTCGTTTCTATCGGTTCCAATGGGTGATGTTTATAAAACTCCGTTAAATTTTCAGCACGATGTTTTTCGTGTGGACCAATCCCGAAATATAGGATTGGTTCTAAATTATGTTCATCCCTTAATTCCTCTAAAAAAGTAATTGTTTGATAAACCTTTAATTCCTCTGAACATTTTGCAAGTCTTGAGTTACCTAGAAATCGATAATCATAAAAAACTTCCTCCGGAGTTCTTCCATCGATTCTCTCAGTAATTTCTATTCCAATATACTCTGCAACTTCATCCATAAACCGGTAGTTATCCTCATCCTCCCATAATGTGTTTGTGAAGAATAACATACAGTTTTCTCTACCGTATCTTTGCACCATGTTATAAGCTACATAGGCACTAGACGCACCACCGCTAAACATTGATATATGCACAGGCTTTCTTGTCATTAAAATCACACCTATTCAACAAAATCTTCTAATAAATGTAAAACAATATTTTCAATTTCTTCTTTCGGAACATTTCGTCCCCCATTTTTTAAGATCCTTGTTACGTTATTATACAAAGTCAGTGACTTTGTTGAGAGTTTAGCTTTCCTGATACTTTTAGTTCTATCTTTATAATTTATGATAATTGAATCGTCTAACTCCACATCATAACTACGCAATTTTTCATATTCACTTTGTACCTGTACCAAAAACATTTCCTTCGTTTTATCTGACCAACTTGTCAATTCAACCCCCACTAAATCATAAGCCACTTTATCAATCCAGTTCTCGTAATCGACATTCGCAATTATAGATTTAATAAGATTATTTTGCTTTTGAAGGACAGGATTCTGATTTTCCACCCATTTCTTTAGGTCATGTAATGTATCTACCTGAATAATATTAAATAGCTCATTTACAATTCCTTTACTGAAATGTTTAAAAGAATCATTAAGTTCATTCACGAAATCTTCTATTCTATCAGGTCTCTCTCCAAACTGCTCAAAAAGCAATTGCAATCCTTTTTGAGGGTCAATTTCAGTCAATCTGATACTGTCTTTAAATGATACCAATTCATCATTTACATTTCTAGTAATTTGCACAAACCTCGGAAGAGTCCTCAACCACTTAAGCATGGCATTTGTAACAAGTATAGGCTTTATAGATTTTTCATCCACAGGATTAATATATTCTTTAAATACAACTTCTAAAAAAGAAACAAAGCTATTAAATTCACTACTAAGTTTTAAAAAGTTGTATTCATATTTTTCAGGTTCGTTGACCATAGAAAATAGGATTTCACCATTTATTTGTGAAATGAACATTTCTTTATTATAAAATAATATTTGATCCCATTTGTCTCTTAATAATGATATTAACAATATCGGAATGATCGGTTTTCTTATACCAAATGGACTTCTAGTCATAATACTAATTAAATCAGAGAAATTCCCTCTTGGTTGAACCTCTAATTTAGAGAGTAACGTTTCTCTAAGATTCTTAAGCTCTTCATTTTTAATATCATCTAGTTGTTGTATATTAAGCTTATTGTTTTTGAAAATTGCCGCGTAAATTAAATATTCTGGACCATTCCCTTCAATCCCTAAATGTTCATAATATGGAGTTTTAATTAGATGATTTACTAACTTATAACCAGCTTTTAATTGAACATTGTTTAGTTTCCTTCGATTATATCCATCATTTCTTATTTCTGGAGTCAAATGATAATGCTTGTACATCAATCTTGTAAGGAATCCTTCTAAAATAATTTCATTCTTAATGTGTAAAGATTGATTATCTATTATCCAGGTTAATGCACTTGAAAATTCATTAAATACATGCATATATTTGTTTAATTCATATGTCACATCTTCTAAATGAACTTGTAATTCTTTTTTTAGATTTTTATCATTTTTAATAATATCGTCATTTCCAATAAGCATAGTTAAGCAAGATTTTTCAATAATACTTTCTTCAATTTCAGTTAAGGCATATGGATGTATACAATATATAGTAAACTCATGTTTATAATCATGTAACATTTCTATAAGCCTTTCTTTTTCCCTTTTACTTTCCATAATTATCAAATTAATTACGACATCCGATGCCTTTTCTTTATATACAATTTCAGGATCAAATGTTCCATTTAAAATATCACCCGACAAAACTAAATTAGTGGATGCAAAACGGGTCATACTCTTATTATCATTATATTCTCTTGCCAGAAAATATTTTTTTGTTAGGGACTCACTAATAATATTTAATTTTTTTTCTTTTGATATCTCAACTACATGAGCATGTTCACTAATTAAATCGTCAATATTATAACTGCTACCTTCAAATAACTCCCAATATTCAAGTATACGGTTAAAACGTATAAATTTTAGTTTTTCTAAAGTTGTTAGTTGCTCTCTAAGGGATATAACATCTTCGTTAAATGAAAAAGCAATAAATTCTGTTGTGAGTTTTATTTTTGATTGTAAACCACACAACTCCCATAATGTAATAAATTGGATTATTTCTACTAATCCAATATCATTATTTTGATTAATTGAAGAATCAGGAATTTTTCTAATTATAGACCTATAAGTAGAAGCTATATCTTCCTTTTCACTAAATTCCACATCAGTAAAATTCGGAAAAAAATAATGGAACAGTTTATATGGTAAATAGTAACCTTCCTGGACTGTTATATGCTGCAACAAACTATTAGTTTCTTTGCTCTCTAAGAAGGTAAATAGAGTTCGTTCATTTTGTCCATAAAGATTAGATAAGTAAGGCAAGATATATAGAGTAACCGGATGAATAGGAAATGTTCCTTTTACTATCAACTTTTCAATTTCAACTTGATTTAGTTGAGAAAATAATGGGTATTTTCTTAACTGATTAGTGATATCCTTTAAACCCTGTACATTTGGGCTTTTTATACCCATAGTACTCAAAACTGATTCAGTAATACGGAAAAAGGTAGAAGAATCACTATCGATGTAATACATTCTAAACCTTTTTTCTATTCTTTGAAATTCATTTTGGAACTCATCATTAAAAGAAGAAAAATAGTGACGTAAATGCTTATGAGTAATAAGTAATAAATGTATGTCATCAGAATAATGATCGGTTAATTCAGCTAGGTCTTGAAGAATTTGCATAGTTTCATTTATTTCATTATATTCTAGACTTTGTAAGTATCGTCCAAACTCATCGTAAACTATAAATAGACCTATTTCTCTTTTATTTAGTTCATCCAATATATATTTAATTTGCTCAATAAAGTTATCACTTAAATCAACTAGAAAATCTGCGCCGGAAGTTAAATTAGGAAAAATCGATTTAAACCACATTATTTCTTCCGTATTTTGAGCCATAATTTCTATTCGCCATAAATCGAGGTCTTTTCTTTCTTCTATTAATAACCGTTTAAATAGTCTAAATGTCTTCGGGAAATTATCTTTCCAATTATCGACAGTCTCAATTATCTTTGAAACTACTCCTGGAACAATAATATTTATACCATTTCTTGTTAACGTTTTTTGAATAGAGGATAAAACACTATGTCCAAATTTCCCCTCATTACCATTAAGGATCACTGGCAAAAATCGTTTCTCTTGTTTCCTAAACTTTTGAAGTTCATTATAGATATCGTCATCTATTGATGTAAACTTATCACTTATATAGTTGTAATCCTTTTTGTTAATATTTTTTGAAACTATTGATGCTAAAAGAGTTCCTATCATAGATTTACCGGTTCCATACGGACCTATTATAATATGAGCTCTTCTATTAGTAGGAGTATTAAATCCAGTTAATATCCCTTGCAATGCTTCAGCATGTGATGGTGTAGGCAAATATCTTTTTAAAAAGTTTACATTTTCAAGATCAAATTTAATATTTACACTTGATTTAAAGTTCATAGTTGATATTACCATTTTAACGCTTCTACCTTTCTAGCATATTCTGCCTCTAAAAATTGGATCGGCTTAATATCCGGAATTCGAATAGTATCCAAATTATTAGTTCTTGTAAAGCTTACAGGATAATAACGGTGATTTGTCAAATGTTCTAAAGCGTTAATAACAGTAGGACGAGACATATTAAACGTCTTTCCCCAAAGGCCATCCTTATTGATGATTTCTTCTACAGAAATATTTTCTATTTTGTTTAATTCTTTATAATTCAAGAGGACATACATAAGGGCTGTATTTCCAATTTTTGCAGGATTTCCACTTAATTTATACACTGTGCCCTTTGATTCATTTAATAAACCCAATCGAAAAATTGGACTCTGAATTACTTCCTCAGGATCTTCATTGTTATTTCCAGCAATATATAACCTTATTAAACAATCAATATCTCTTTTCAATGATCTTTCAGAAATTTCTTTCTCCTCATTTGCTTTTACCCATTGAATAAAACTATTTAACAAATCATCTTTTGTAATAATTGTTTCGTTTAACTTATTAAAAAACCAATACCAAGCAGTACTTGGTTCTTTTTTGTAAGTTAAATGGTAATGTATAATTGCGGCCGAATCAGGAAATTGTAGAAATTTATCATATTTATAAATTAGCTGTCCAAAGTCAGTAATTCTATATATTTTTTTTCTCTCTAAATTAAATTGTTCTTCTACTACCTGAGTAGCCACAACCCAATATCTTAAGGATTGTACCATATTTTTCCCTAAGCCTATTTTTTCAAAGGCCTCTTTATCATAGAAAAATCTCTCGTCATCCTGTATATGCCTAATCGCTTTGTTTAGCCATCTATCTCTTAAATAAAAACTTTGATGTTGACCATATCCCATATAAAGTTTCCCTTCTTTCACTGGATGAATCTCTCCAGTAGTTTTGTATCTGCAAAAGAAGGCATCTAGAATCATCTAGATGCAATTGAATGTATAAACTAAAAAGTGACTTCAGCTAATTCTTTATTCTTTGTTAAAATATTTTAATAATGCTCTCCTTACCTTTGGTGTAAGGTAAGGACTTTTTCCCCTCTCTATATTACCATAAAGCTTTGCTAGAAAGTCACCTTTGCCTGCAAGTTTTTCCGCTCCGGCTTCATCTAAAATGACACTCGACGCATTTGCATCAGATGCTCGAAGCGCCAAACGAGCTCCCAAGTTGTTTCTAATATTCGTATTAATAATATCCGCTTTAGGGTTTTGTGTACAAATAATTAGATGTATACCTGCTGCACGGGCCTTTTGTCCTAATCTCATAATCAAATTTTCTACTTGCTTTTTCATGTCAGGGTCCTGAGTCATAAAATCTGCAAATTCATCAAAAACAATCACTACCCTTGGCAGATTTTCCCCGAGTTCAGTTATATATTCATCTAAGTTTGTTACACCTTCTTGTGCAAATTTCGTGTAACGCTCTTCCATTTCGTTTACATAAAAGTGTAGTACATCCACGGCCTCATGTAACTCCGTTATCACTTTACTTGTATGCTTTTTGCCTTCATAAATAGTGAACTCAACTTTTTTGGGATCTATAAACAAGAATTGTACTTGTTCCGGATTATAAAGACACATAATCCCTAAAATTATTGAATTAAGGGTAACACTCTTACCACTTCCTGTTGTACCACCCGTTAGTAAATGAGGAGACATAGAATTTGAAAAATCCATATAGATTACATTGTTTAAAGGATCTAAACCAAGTGGTGCAACTAAGTTTGTTTCAGTAAGAACATTACTCAATTGCTTTCTTACTAAGGCCATAAAATTCTCAAAATAAATTGTTTCTGGTTCCTCTCGAATAATATCTATTTTAAGTCCCTTTTTGATGAAAATATGTGGTTCGGAAGATAAATCTAACCAATATTGAATGTCTTTAGAACGTGTTAGTACTTTGTTAACAGGTAAATCGGCAGGTAATTCTATATCAAGTCTTATAACAGATGATCCAATAATTGAATCTTTGACTTTAATGTGAATTCCATTCTGATTAAAGTTGTTTTTCAATTTACGTATATACTGCTCTTTTAACTGTTCACTATCATTTTCACTATCGTCATACAGAATTTCCATTCCTGCTAAAGCCCGAACCTCAGGATAGGTATTAGCAATATCATTTATTCCCTTACTTTCCCTATCTTTTTTATCTTCTATTAGGTATAATCTCTTTTCATTTTCATTATCTGGTGATGTTAATTTATCATTTTCACCTTTTTTACCTCCATTCGGCCAAAAATCCTTATCGGCTGATTTTTTATATTCCTCTATATCAATTTGATTTTGATAACTTACTTCATCAGCAACCTTTTCTTCAAAACTAGCAACTTTATCTTCCATTGTTGTGTCTCTATCTTTTCCAAACTTTTCTTCTTCCATTTCACCTGAGCAATATCCTAAAGAATTCATAATTGCTTCTTGTTCATCATCAAAGTTTATCAATTCTTCGTAACTAGGTTGTTGTTCTTCATTAGCATCTAACTCATTTAGAATAAAGGTTCTTGAAAATATATAGTTCTTTATATTAGAATCAAGTTGGTCCACATACTTACCTTCTCCAAGATTTTTAAAACTATAATCTGTTAAGTTAGAGGTATAACAGTAAACGTCCACACTCCCACTGATTGTAACAGATATCTCATCCAAATTAGCATGTTGGAATTCCTTTATTAAGATAGCATGTTCAGGGGAATAAGAATTTCTTTCAACTAAATATCTAATTAGTTCATTCCGCCAATAATCAGAATCTAGTTGCTCTTTATTAAAAGTGAAAAGTCCTTTATAAAGATTTAAGCCAACCTTAATTTGTTTTAATGCATCGAATCTTTCTTTATCAAAGATGTTATGATTTACAAATTTTAATTCGACTAGTTCAAAATGAATATTAATTTTCCCCTCTATATTTTCAAGTGTAGTGATTACCAAATCAGGCCTTCTTTTATTATTTGCAAACCAAGGTAATTCATCACATACTGACCATATTTGTAATTTATTTGCGGTAGGCTCAAGTCGGTTCTTTGTAGAAAGGTAAGCTGCAAGCATTTCATGTGCGTACTTTCCTCTTCCAATTACCTTAAGAACTAATGCACCAGATATATCTTTAACAGAATTTACAGCATCTACTACAACCTCTTTTGAGATGTTTTCATTCTTTAAAATAGAAACTAATTTCCTGTGAAGTCGATCGTAATAAGCATAGTCAGAAGTAGCATCGCTGAGTTTACGAATATATTTAGAAGATGAAACAATTAACTTGAATTTATTCGTTTTCCCTGCTTTAGGCTTATATTGTATGATATTAGCTTCTACAGAGGTCTTAGTTAATAATGTTTTATCTAAATATCTATCTAATATCATTGTCCAATTAAACTTCTTATGCATCATATCTATTAATGAACTTTGATTAATGTTGGAAATAGATATGACGTTCTTTAGGACGTTTAATTCATCTCTAGAAGGCATTGCATTAGTTTGGACAATATACTGCATTTGGTAAAAATATTGGAGTAAATTAGGTAAATGTTCACTAACAAAACTAATTCTTTTAACAGCCTCATCATTTTTTAATGGTTCTTTATAAATAGTCTCAAACCAAGAATTTGAATGCATTGGTTTAACTCGCTCAAGCCTATAGGAAATTTGATTTCCTTGTCCGAAATAATCAGCTAACACTACTAAGTCTGCATCATTCATGTATTTATTAATTTGTGAGAAGATATCATTTGGACTTCGTCCAGAGATAATATTAAGTTCGAGCTTCGGAAACTTACTATTCATTGCAGCCTTTGTAAATTCTTCTTTCTGCTCAAGCCACTTATTTAGTTGATGATACAATAATGCAGCATTTTCACTATGTACTAGTAGCCGTAATTTTTTTAATTCAGTTTTTAAAAATAGGGACTCGACACATTTTTTAATTACTTCTGAACTTTGACAATAAAGCATACAAATATCTAAGCCATCCTTAGCAAATGGATACACTTCAAAATAACTTTTAGCCGTTTTCAATAGTTCACTTGATAATTCGTTTGCTAAATAGTCTAGATTTGAAGCATGCTTAGTATTTAATACAAATGTGCCCTCACCAAATGATTCGTAATTTTCAATCAAAAAGGATGGATCTCCATAACTCGAAAAATATCTCGGTGCTAAATATGATGTTCTATCATGAACATACTCTAAATACTCTTCTGGCTTTTCTACATTAAGCAAACCTCTTGACGCGAAGCTAATCCATTCATCAATTTTATTTGCTAGCTCTTCCCATCTTTGGATATACGCTATTAATCTGACTGGATTAATTACCGTCAATTTCCTAGAAGTTGGTATTCCTGTCTCTCCTTTATTATTATCAAAATAATCAATTGCTCCTATTAAATTAATGTTCTGATAAATGTGTTGAGAAACTAGGGACGAACTATAAATGTTTTTTAGCAAATCCGTAAGTTCATTCTCAAGACTTTTGATATCAATAGAAAATACCCCTTCTGTAGCTGCTCCTTTAAGAATTGTAATATAAAATTTTAGATACTCTTCAATTTCATTTAGGTGCTCTTGAATTTCAGATTCATTTGAAATTAGGTAATGCCGAACCTTTTTTCTAATAAAAGTTAACAAGTTAATTTGCTCTATTTCATTTTCAGCATAATTTTTAATGTATGGAATTTCGTCTTCCTTTACCTTTTCAAGGAAAGTAAATGCTTCAAGCTGATGTAGCCCAGTAACCTTGAATTTTTTCGTACCAACCAATTTATCATTGATTAAATGTTTTAACTCGAATACTACCTCAGACTCTTTAGTTGAATCATCAATACTTGGCAGAGTATCATCAGTGAAATTTAGTCTTTGGATAACGTTTTGAATGTTTTTTAAATAAAACTTTAGTAATTCTACCACATTTTCGCTTGCTTTTTGCGTGAGTATTTCTAAAGAAAATTTGGATGAGATTATTTCTGTATTATCTTTATTTTCTTCTATAAAATTGTAAATTTCCCTCATAATGGCTTGTGAGATATCGTCATATTCAGAAGGATTTCTTAATTTATCTACAACTCTTTCTAGCCTTTTTACTAAACCTGATTTAGTATTTAATTCCTCTTCAAAGTTATCGATAAATTCCTGTATTGCATCTGGGTCTTCCCCATTAGCAACCTCATCAATCCCTTTATCAAACTCCTTTTGCTGCTCTTCATCAAAATCTTGTTTTTGATTTTCATAAACATCCTTTATTTGCTCTATAAGTGTTGGTGCTTTCACTTTGAATCCAACTACCATATTTATAAAATCAAAATCATAGAACAAAAGTGAATCTGAACTTTGAGTAATAAATTCTATAACATCATTAGACAATTCCTCTACTGTTTTGGTTTCCCATATTTCGTTTTGGTAATTATTTTTCTCTTCTTCTTCTAAAAAGGAATAAAGGTTATTCTGTATATTTTCTTGTTCACTTTCCTTTATATATAAATTAGCTAATTGATAGTTCCTTCTTAAGCGAGGAAGGTCTTGAATATCAATTTTCAATTTAGAATCTACAAATAAACTTAAATAAGGTAATTTTCTTTGTATCTTATCTATTACCGAAGGGTTTTGATCATTTAACAGTTCTACTAAAAAATTTATAATACTTCTAAGCTGTGGCTCAGAAATATGCGTATACATTTCAATAAATTCTTGTACATGTTTAACTTCATCAGGTGCAACATACCCATTTTCTGACAACACATTATAAAGCGATTTAAGACCTGAATCAGATAACAAATAAGCCTCGTCAATAGTGAATATGTTTTCTAAACTTTGAGCCTCAGGTGTAATTTTATTTATAATTAAAACCAAAGCTTGGTTTTGTTTTGTATTGTTTCGAAGCCACGTACTTGTCTCATATTCCTGGTATGAAAATTCTTCAAAACCCTCAACTTTTTCAATAGTCCTGATGATGGGGCTATAATAATTTTCAAATACAGATTTCTCTTCCTTAAGCTTCAAAAGAAAAGCATTAACATCAGTATCCGTTAGGCCAGAAATTTTCAAAAAAAGTTTATCCGTATTTTCAGTCTTTTGTTTTTTAAAATGCTCTAATAATACCCGGTTCAACCATATCGCTAATAATCTATTTCCGTTCATTATATAGCCACACCTTCCGCAATATCGTAAGGATTTCTTATCATAGCTGTTGCATCGGAGAATTCAATTAGTAGTCCATTTTTTTTAAGCTTTTCTCTCAATGCTTGTTCGTTTTTTTGATAATAACTTATATTCAGTCTTGAACGCTCATATATTCCACTATCCCTTGCTTGGGTTTCCCCTATTACAAAACCGTATTTTTGATAAATCAGCTTTAGAAACTCACTGTATTCAATTGATTCATTCGGTTTGAGGTTAATGAAAACTAAAGTTTGTAAAAAGTTATCTGTCATTGTGTATCGGTAATTAGTACCTGTTTTAAAATTACCAATACCACCATCACGAGCTAAAGTACGAACAATGGATAATTGATGTCTTTTTAGTTGATCTGAAATAACTTCTTTTACCGTATTGAATAATTTTGTAGCAACATCCTTATAGGTATTACATTTATATAATGTGCTAAGAACCCTTTTCTTCCTTGATAAAAGTTTTGTAAGTCCCATTAACTTTAGAAAACCATCTGGATTTTCTTTCCACACAGGTAAATCATTCGTTACATTTTCTTCATTTCCAATTAAATTAAAGTAATGTTTTTTAAAATAGTCTTCAAACTTATTTTTAATTAATATTTCATTATCTTTAAAAGAAGCTGAAGACACTTTTAATATTTGATTATTTTTACCATCTAGGCAGTCAAAGAAAAATTGTATTTCTATGTTATCGTTGGTCCTAGCTCTATCATACATGTATCGTAATAATTGAAAACAAACTAAGCTAATTAAAAGTTTAAACATATCATAAACGTCAATATTTATTTGAAGAAGATTTCTTAATTCAACACCAAACTCCCTATATAATGGATGATCTATTACTGGTAGCATTGGATATTCCTTATTTTCGGGATTTTTCTTTAGAGGATACACGTCATTCTTAAAATCCTTATCCTTTTCCTTATCCCCTAAGGCAGATTGAATGGTATCTACTATTTTTTGAATTGATACGTTTTTTTGTAATATACTTTTAATTCTTTCTTCAATTGATGCACTTAAATCAGGATCGTTTTCGGTCCCATATGATAACATCAAGTAATAGAGTTCTCCACCTCGAGCAAAGAAGTTTCGCTCATAAGCAATAGACTTCCCCTTTGTACGTAATTCGAAAAAAAGTAAACTTTCATGCAAAGGATATAAAGACCTAGCGTACCAAGAACGGTCTGCTTCCCTACCTCTACCGTCGAACAAGGGTACCTCAAGATTTCTAAGGAACTCCCTAATGACATCTACTTTTTCAACATCTTGTATTCTTTCATATAAATTTTCTTTCTGCTCATCTTCTAATTGAGCAGAACCCCTTTTACTACCTTCTTTAACACCTTCAAAAATAAACTTCCGTAAATTAACAGCCCTTTTACGAAAATAGTAATCAGAATTCAGAACATAATCACTACCATAGAGTACATTTAAAAACTCTAATACATACTCTGGTCCTCTTTGTCCATCCTTAAACCGATGCCCCCATATTTGTGCTGAAAGTGCTGACGAAAACTCTTCCACGTTTGATGTCTTTACCATTTTCTATCCCCTCAATCAACAATAATTTCATCTTGTACAAATAAGCCCTTTTCTTGATCAAGTCTCAAAATATTTAAAATATATTGATCTGGTTCACTTTGTTTAATAATTTCATTTTTAAAGGTATCTAATAATATTTCTACATCTTCTTTCAAAATGTTGTGTGTATTCCCTTGATTTAATCTCATTAAATATTCAAAAACATATAAATCAACGGGTAAGTAAATTGTTTCATTAACTATTAAATAAAATTTCGATGGAAGATGGTCTATATCATTTCTAGATGACTCTAGTACAATTCTTATCGATGAAACTGGATGTACAGAATAAATCATTAAATTTTCATTGGTAGCATAAAGATGAGAGGTTGCTCCAACTAATCTTTTTGAAAAACTCCTATTTAATCCATTTATTAAATCTTTTCTGCTATGTACTCTTTTTGATTGAGTTATAAACATTCGATCATAGTCATCCACAAATTGAAAAGAAATCAGACTTTTTCTATCAAATAAATCGTCATTAGGTATTTCATAATAGAACTTTCTTCTCAGTTTTTGTATCCACTCTTCAATAAATCTGTCATTACTATCTTTATTGTGATCTCTATAAAGTGCTAATCTTTTCTTAAAATACCCTAAATATAAATCAAGTTCATCATTAAATAATTCATTATGCATATTCTCAAATTCATGATTTCCACTTACGTCTCCATTCAGGATAAAATCATCAATATTTGATATAGAATACTTCCCTGGGTCTAATTCTCGAAATAGTTTTAATGCTCGCATTTCTGAAAATGCTTCATATTCAATACCTAATCCGTAAAAATTTTGATAATAAGGCTTTTCAATTTGTTCCTTTAATCCTTGATAATCTGCTTCTTCAATATCATCACAAGTAAAACCACCCGTTAGTATATAACTGATATGAATTAACATCTCTCTCATAGTGATGTGTGTACCTAGATAATCTAGTAGGCGGTATTGTTCTACTAATCTTTTTTTAACATGCTCAGTTGATGTACGTTTATGATTCAGATAAATAATACACGTTTTGTTTTTTCCACAATTATTGCAAGGTGACCAATTTTCTTCCTTATTCCATTCTTCTAAAAGCCTGTCCACATAAATAGAGGAAGTGACATTTAGAAGGTTTATAATGCTAAATAAGTCATTATTGTTTTCGTGATTTTTAAACCTTTTTGAGACATTCTCTTTTAAATACTCTAATTCATTATTTTGTGATAAACATTTTGTTAATTTCCCTTCGTTTGCTGCAATTAAGTAATAAATATTATCACTATGATTAGATTGAATAGCTTTCTGAAGACCTTGTAGCTCTCGGTATATAACCTCTTCCTTTAGTTCTGATAAGTCCTTAACAATGCGAATGGTTCCAAATGAAAATGGAACGTCTATAATTCCAGAATTAGGCCAATTTTTTAGTTCCTCTCCCGTGACATTATTGTAAATAGATCTACAGAGTCTCGTCTTGCCATCACCAGCATTACCAGTCAAAATAACGCTTTGAGGCCTAGAGTTGAATATTTCAGTTAAGTATGCTTCTACCCTAGTATCAATCTTAAAAGAATAAGAATATTGTCCTTCATCATAGGTGTATTCGTCATATATTTTCGAATGATTTGGAGAAAGGACATTAAACTGATCTAAATAATTTACAAAGGAATTCATTAAAAGGCACTCCTTAAAAAGAACAATATTTTAATTGAAATTTCAGGGTATATTATACCATAAATTATGTAAATTAAGGAAATGAATAATTTTCCATTAAATTTACAATAGATAACTTCGAAAAAGTAAGTCTTTTAACTCTTTTCAAAATTATAATGAGATATTCTTGTAAATTTTTTAGTGAAATTGCTCTGATTAGATTACATTATATAGACTATCTTGAGAGTTTAGTGTAAAAAACACTCTTCAATTAAATACTGAATGAGATATTTTAAGAGAGAAGTGAGGTATACAAACGTACCGGAAAAAGAACAGGCTACATTTATCCAAGTTGATTCTACTATCATTGTTGTACGCATAAAATGCATTTGAATAATGAAATGCTGCTTTGTCCCCAATTAGGATATTTTTCAATTAGGAAATTCCTTATATTCCTGCCTTAGCTTTTTTAACTGTAGTTCAGTCATAGTTACAATACTAATTACCTTTAATTAATCAATTTCTGGTTTTGGATTAATTCATCTTAATAATTTTTTTATGTTCTCCATCTTGCGACATACTGGTATCTTACTTCAAATACAATACAACTTGATTGCCATTTGATTCAAACAGTGTTTTATGAAGATTGAAATACTCCCAATACTTTAATTAACTATTAATATAAAATTCTTTTTGAACAAGCCCCCTTCCTTAGGTTCTAATATAATATCTAATTGCCCCGTTATATTAATGCCTTTTATTAGAAGCATTAATAGTCATATCATTATTTTCCCTTGGAATTGTGGCGTACATGGACTGAATCCTTATTATATAATTTTCTTTATCGAATACACCTGCTAATAGTTGACTAAATATGGAAGCCTCTCTGCGATAGATTGAGTTGTTCTATGCTTTAGTTCTTGGGTACGACTATGTAATTGCTTAACAAATTCACTCGTTATACTTCTAGCCTCTTTTTCATCTTTAGTAAATTACGGTACTCCCCGATGACATTTAATAGGAATTGTTGATCATCATCCCCCAATGTTTTCCCATATGTTTTCACTCCTTTTATTTGAAATTACTCAAATTCATATAATATTTTTCTCGTTTTAAAACCCAGGGTCCTCTTCCTTATTCAATATTCGAAATAAACTAATATTGGATAGGCTACACTTAGTTGGACAGAATTTTTAAGGTCAAGTAGAATACTACTAATACATTTGAGGAGAATCTACATGCCTAAAAGAGAACGTCGAACTTTTACTGAAGAATTTAAGAAACAAATCGTACAGCTTTACAAGAACGGGAAACCTAGAAAAGAGAT
>JAPSLU010000431.1 GCA_031180405.1 Bacillus sp. (in: firmicutes)
CATCCCCAACCAATCCTCTTATGAACGGCATTTCACTAAAGAGCAAAACTATAAGTATACAGAAAATAATACACATTAAGGAAAGGCTAAAGTAAACTAGTCTTCTACTCATAAGCACACCTCGTGTTTTCTTTGTATGAGAAATGACATCAGAGAAAAATTTTTATAGTTCTTTTATAAGGTGAAGTATATCCTATTAACTCAGTAGTGCCAATCGACGGTTCCTTACATAAGGTATTGTCGATGCGGGGAATGACGTGGCACAACTCAGGTGGTTTTTATTAGAGCTCCAAATACGAGGCATGGGGTATGGAAATGCATTAATGGATATGGCTATACGGCATTGTTTGAAATACTACAAACAAATAATACTTTGGACAAACAGCAATCTCATGGGTGCACGTAAGATATATGAAAGACATGGTTTTAAACTTAAAGAAATTAAAAAATCCTATTTATCAAATCAAGAGATAACGGAAGAGAAATGGACAAAATCTTTAAAGTAAATGTGGGTAAATCAAAGTTGCAGACAACTTCAGCTAATAAAAAATTCCCGCATCAGGGCTAACGCCCCTAGGTCCGCAGAAGTGATGTTCGATGAAGCCAGTGCTGCCTACAACCTACGGCCTTAAGGTGATGAGGGTTCGTGAATACAAGAACGTTAGATGAAATTACGACATCTAAACCATAAAAAATATCGAACGATTGTTCTTCACCACATTGGGAGATGATGGTACAATAGGAAGGACAATTGAAACTTGGGTGGGCATGGTTTCCCTTCGAAAGGAGGTGAAGCCATGGAAGTTAAGGATGCACTGACGATCATGTTTCTATTTGGATCGTTTATCCTTGCCTTTTAACATACATCAATTCCAACAACAAGAAAAAGTAAAAAACCCACCCAAAGGTTAGCGCCCAGGTGGGTTTTGTTCCTATTCGACTCAGAAGGGGAATCCCATCCAAGCCAATTGTCAAGCCGAGTGTTTGCCGCACTCGGCTTCTTTAAAAGTATGATAACACAATTGGAAAAAGAAGTGAACCTGGAAAATAAATAAACGAAAAAAGCGGATGAAAGGCAATACGCGTATGTTAGTAGAGATTGATGGATATTTCTATCGAATGCTCATTTTCTCAGAGAAAGATTTAAGTGAAAGAGAAATGAGAAAGATTTATGACCAATTAATGAATGAAGGCATTCCCTTTAGGGAACTTCCAGATACACCTTGTAAAAGATACAACATGAAAAAAGTTAGGATATTAGAAGGAATAAGAATCGATATAGTAATCGATAAAGATACAGACCGAATTTATAAGCCACAATATTAATTAATTAACAAAAAAAGCTGGGGGGATTCCAAGAAATCAATAACTTCATCTGACAAAATATTCGTGTTGCGGACCATTCGGTCCTTGATCCTGCCAGATGCATTTTGATGAGGGTATTCAAGCAGATACATCCATTCCCCTAAGATAAGAGTTATCTAAAAATAATAGACGCCACGAATACAACAATGTTATGTGAAACCTCGGTATTGTATGAAAGAAGGAACGACAAATGAATAAGGACCAATATTTTGAGGATCTTCAAGATATAATAAACGATTTAATTTATATCGGTTCCTCTGAAGCTGATCTTCAAGAAGAAACTAAAAATAATATGTGGAGAATTTCGATTTCTGCTGATTTGATTAATCAAATTACAACTGACGATTTCAATGCATTTATTAATAAAGTTATACAGAATCGGAAAGCTCAAATAGAAAACTCTAAATCTAATCTAGGTATGTATTTTTATTTATGGTTTGATATTATGACAAGTCAACTAAGGTTTAATTTGATATCTGAAATAAACAAGAAATTACCATTTAGCTGCGAAATACAAATATTGAATGATCCAAAAGAAATCATTGATGATTTTTTAGAGTCCCCATTTCACAATGGACGACCAATAGGAGGATACAATGATGATTCAGAAGATAAAGAGTATATAGTGAAGGTCTTTAAATTACATTTAAAAAAGAACTAACGGTAGAAACTCGAAAAACATAAGCATCACCCAACACTATATTCACGCATCGTTGCCCGCTCTTCGGTCCGAGAGAAGTGATCCGCAAGCAAGTTGAATCAACGGACACATCCCGCACCGACTAAACGATAGCGGCCGCTCCATAGGGCTAAGATTCTCGGATTCGTGATGCAAGAACGTTAGATGAAATTTGCTTGAATTACAAACAAAGATGAGGTGCTTAAATGCTTTATCATTTCAGCGAAGATGCTAATATAGGAGTCTTTATTCCA
>JAPSLU010000432.1 GCA_031180405.1 Bacillus sp. (in: firmicutes)
GACATCGCAACCAAAACAATTCAAAAACTAGTCAACAATAAGAAGATTAAACTTCATCCAAAGGCCTTTGTTCATTCTGATCAAGGTAGCCATTACACTAGCCCAAACTATCAAAAATTAATTAAAAAATGTGGGTTAGACCAATCAATGTCTAGAAGAGGAAACTGCTGGGATAATGCCCCTATGGAGTCATTTTTCGGTCATTTAAAGGATGAAATCGACTATCAATCTTGTAAAACATTGAAGGAACTTAAAGCAAAAATAAATCATTATATGGTTTACTATAACAACTACCGTTATCAATGGAATTTAAAAAAGATGACCCCTAATCAATATAGGAATCATCTTTTAGTTGCTTGACTCTTTTTTCCTTGTGTCCTTGACAAGGGTGCCAGTTTAAATAAAGGTTCGCTCGTTTTTTTATAAAAGGCTGTTTTCGTAACTTTATTGCTATTAGTAACTTGAAGTAAACAGCCCTATATAAAGTAGCGGCATCTTTTCTTCTTAAAAACGTACCTTATATATACAAAACACTGTTTTCTAATAGATCTTAATAAAAAGAAGGTTATCGTAACAAAACTTTGTTAGTCTAATTTCCTTTTTTGCTATTGAATCTCTTTTGTACCTTATTTCTTTTACGATCCCGGTAAAAGATAAAGCCTGCTACAAACGAGAGTCCGCCTAAAAAGAGTAAAAGGCCTAGTATAAATTGTACCCATAAAAATGGGATGGGAGGTTGAAGAATTCCAAATGTCATATCGCGCATTAGTTTAATACCATAAACTGCTAATAGTCCTGGTATTACCATAATAATAAGGGCAATTAATCTCGACATAAATGATACGTCCTTTCTACTGTTAAAATTATTGTCTGTTTCTTGACCTCATTTGTCAAGTAGTATTCATTTGCGATATGATATGACTGTGCAAAAAATTGCAAATCATTTTAAGAAATAGATAACTAGGTCATTCTGATGTGAACAAAGGGGATAGATTTTATGCAGCGAGTTATGATAGTTGGGGCAGGTAAGGATGGAACAGCTCTTTTAAAAAGAATGCTTGAAACAAAAATTATGAAAGTAGTAGCGGTTGTTGATCAAAATGAACATGCTCCGGGGATAGAATATGCAAAAAAAATAGGTATTCAAACAAGTTCAAATTGGGAATCTTTGTTGGATCCTAGTATAAACATCATTATTGAAGCAACTGGCTCCAATACAATCATGCAACAATTACAAACGGCAAAGCTTAGAGATATAATGATCATTCCTGGTACAGTAGCACTTATCATTTCTGAACTCGTTGATGAAAAAGAAGTACTTATTGCAAGGCTTAAGGAAGAAACCTATAAACAACAAACCATCTTTAATTCGACAAACGATGGCATGATTGTTATTGATATTAATGAAAAAATTATTCTGTTCAATAAGACGGCAGAAAAAATCACAGGATTTCCTCGTCAAAAGGCAATTGGTCTTAACATAAAAGAAGTTATTCCATCAAGTAAACTTGGTAGAACGTTAAAAACTCGTGAAGTTGAAACAAATCAGGAGCAAGTACTGGAGAATGGTTTGAAGATTATTACAACAAGAATTCCGATGATTGACGAGTCAGGAAATTTACTTGGCGCATTATCATTGTTTAAAGATATTACTGAGGTCGTAAATTTAGCTGAAGAAGTAACAAATTTGAAAGATATTCAGATGATGCTTGAAGCAATTATCCAATCATCTGAAGAAGCGATTTCAGTGGTAGATGAAGAGGGACGGGGCATACTGATTAATCGTGCGTACACAAAACTTACAGGTTTAACAGAAGATCAAGTAATAGGGAAACCAGCAACAGCCGATATTTCAGAGGGCGAAAGTATGCATATGAAAGTATTGCAAACAAGGCGTGCTGTTCGTGGAGCAAGAATGAAAGTAGGCCCCGCTAAAAAAGATGTGATAGTGAATGTTGCTCCTGTTATCGTTAGTGGAAAACTAAAAGGGAGCGTTGGGGTTATCCACGATATGTCCGAAATTCAAACCTTAACAACTGAACTGAATAGGGCTAGGCAAATTATCCGAACATTGGAAGCGAAATATTCATTCGAAGATATTATCGGTGTGAGTGAAGAAATGAAGATGGCTATAGAACAAGCAAAATTAGGTGCTAAAACACCAGCAACGGTTTTGCTTAGAGGGGAGTCAGGGACTGGAAAAGAACTTTTTGCACATGCAATCCATAATGCAAGTGATCGGAAATATAATAAATTTATTCGCGTTAATTGTGCTGCAATCACTGAAA
>JAPSLU010000433.1 GCA_031180405.1 Bacillus sp. (in: firmicutes)
TCTTTTAGGCGATGATATTGTACAAGCTGAGACTCCTTGTTTAAAGCAATTAATTATTCAATATGAAGAAACACTTTCCTCTGTAATTGGTGTTCAAAGTGTTCCTGATAATGAAACTCATCGTTACGGAATTATCGATCCTCTTCAAAAAGAAGGTAGAAGATATCAAGTTAATCGTTTTGTTGAAAAACCAGAAAAAGGAACTGCCCCTTCTAATTTAGCTATAATGGGGAGATATATACTAAATCCTGAAATATTTATGTTTTTAGAAAAACAGGAAAAAGGTGCTGGAGGAGAAATACAACTTACAGATGCAATCCAAAGATTAAATGAAATACAACGTGTATTTGCATATAATTTCGAAGGTAACCGATATGACGTTGGCGAAACTCAAGGTTTTATCAAAACAACTATTGAATTTTCATTGCAAAATAATGATTTAAGGGAAGAAATACTAAAATTTATGGAAGAGTTATTAGATAAGGAAAAAGTAACAAAGTGAGTTTGTTGTGGGGGAATGTTTAATAATGTCAGAGATGAGTAATGAAAATCAATCTTCTCATGCTACTACATTGGTAAATCTTAATGAGAGTAATTTTTATATAATTAGCAAAAGAATAATAGATATTACAGGTGCACTATTTGGTCTCTTACTTTTTTCTATAGTATTTATTATCGTAATAATAGCAATCAAATTAGAAGATCCTAAAGGTCCGGTCATCTTTTCTCAGATAAGAGTAGGAAAGAATGGAAGGGAATTCAAAATGTATAAATTTCGATCGATGGTGTCGAATGCAGAAGAAAAGTTGAACGATTTATTGCAATATAATGAAGTTTCAGGTGCTATGTTTAAAATTAAGGATGACCCAAGAGTTACGAGAGTTGGCAAATTAATTAGGAAAACAAGTATAGATGAATTACCTCAATTAGTAAATGTATTAAAAGGTAATATGAGTTTGGTGGGACCTAGACCTCCACTTCCGAGAGAAGTAGAGGATTATACTGCATATGATAAACAACGTTTACTTGTTACCCCTGGATGTACAGGATTATGGCAGGTTAGTGGAAGAAATAGTTTGGGATTTAAAGAAATGGTGGATTTAGATATTCAGTATATTGAAAATCGGAGTTTAATATTGGATTTTACTATAATACTAAAAACAATTAAATGCATGATAAATAATGACGGAGCTTACTAATATTGTATGGAGTTGATAGAAGTGAGGAAAATTTGTGTTGTTGGATTAGGTTATATCGGGTTGCCGACAGCAGCTGTATTAGCTCAAAAAGGTTTTACTGTCCATGGGGTAGATGTTAATGAAAAAAATATAGAATTAATAAGTAGTGGTAGAGTACACATATATGAACCTGATTTAGAAGATGTTGTAAAGAATGTTGTATTAGAGGGTAAATTAACAGTTGGACTTATTCCTCAAAAAGCAGATATCTATATTCTTGCAGTTCCAACTCCATTTAAAGATAACCATAAGCCTGATTTATCATTTGTTGAATCTGCAACAAAAGCAATAATCCCTTATTTAGAACCAGGTAATTTAGTTATTTTGGAATCTACTAGTCCAGTAGGAACGACTGAGAAAATTGCTGACTGGATTATGCAGGAAAGAGAAGATTTAGATATAAACGGAAAGGGTGCTGCTCAAATTTACATTGCACACTGTCCTGAAAGAGTACTACCAGGTAAAATACTAAAAGAGTTAATTGAAAATGATAGGATAGTTGGGGGGATAAACGAAGATTCAACAAAAGTAACAGAAGATTTTTATAAATCATTTGTTGAAGGAAAAGTATTAAAAACAAATGCAAGAACTGCAGAATTATCTAAGTTAACTGAGAATTCATATAGAGATGTGAATATTGCGTTTGCAAATGAACTTTCAATTATTTGTGATGACTTAAATATTGACGTTTGGGAATTAATTAAATTAGCGAATCACCATCCTAGAGTTAATATACTACAACCAGGACCGGGAGTTGGCGGTCACTGTATCGCTGTAGACCCTTGGTTTATCGTAGATTCTTCCCCTAAAAATTCAAAACTAATTTATACTGCAAGAGAAGTAAATGATAATAAGCCGAATTATGTTATTGAAAAGGTAAAAGAAGTTGCTAGTAATTTAACTAATCCAACAATTGCGTGCTTAGGTTTATCGTTTAAAGCAAATATTGATGATTTAAGGGAGAGTCCCGCAATTGAAATTGTAAAAAAGTTAGCATCTTTTTATAAAGATAATATTCTTGTAGC
>JAPSLU010000080.1 GCA_031180405.1 Bacillus sp. (in: firmicutes)
ATGCAGAGAGACTCTTATTTGAAATCCAGCTGCAAGGGTTAATTCCTGTCATTGTGCACCCTGAAAGAAACAAACAAATTATGGAGCAGTCAGACCTCCTATATCAGTTTGTGGAAAAAGGAGCATTGACTCAAGTTACAGCTTCCAGTTTATGCGGATATTTTGGGAAGAACATTAAAAAGTTTTCACACCAATTAATAGAGGCAAACTTAACTCACTTTATTGCATCTGATGCACACAACATAAAAAACAGGACCTTTAAAATGTCAGAAGCATTCGATGAAATAGAAAGTCAGTATGGGGTAGACATGGTTTACATGTTTACTGAAAATGCGGAGCTTCTAGTTCAAAAACAAAATATTTATAAAGAAATACCTGAGAAAATTAAACGCAAGAAATTTCTTGGTATCTTTTAATTATTTTTTACTAGAGGAATAAGCATATGTCAGTGAAATGACCGGTAATGTCTCCTAACCCGATACCAATGGAGGCACTCGGCCATGCTGTGGGTAGAGAACTTACCTTAGACGCGATGTCGTCGATAGCATGGCGTGAGGGAGGGTTAGATGCCCCTTGGCACTATGCCACTCAGATTTATTTCGCTTACAGAAATAAATATAGAAATGTAAATATCTAATGCTAGCACAGGAACTATCCTGTTTTACCATTAGATATTTATTTTGGGCATTTTTACTTTGATAATGGAAAGGGGAAAAGAATAAGTGAAAAGGGTACGTAAGGCGATTATTCCTGCTGCAGGTCTCGGTACAAGATTTTTGCCAGCAACAAAAGCAATGCCAAAAGAAATGCTGCCAATTGTGGATAAACCCACGATTCAATACATAGTGGAAGAAGCAGTTGCTTCAGGGATTGAGGATATCATTATTGTGACAGGAAAAGGGAAACGTGCGATAGAAGACCATTTCGACTTTGCACCAGAGCTAGAGCAAAACCTAGCTGAAAAGGGAAAGCGGGACTTACTAGACAAGGTGCGTTACTCTACGAACCTGGCAGATATCCATTACATTAGGCAAAAAGAACCTAAAGGACTTGGTCATGCTGTATGGTGTGCCCGCAACTTTATTGGGAATGAGCCATTTGCTGTTTTGCTTGGCGATGATATTGTTCAGAGTGACACTCCGTGCTTAAGGCAGTTAATAAATCAATATGAAGAAACCCATTCTTCTGTTATCGGTGTGCAGACTGTTTCTGATGAAGATACACACCGCTATGGGATCATTGATCCTGAGAGCCAGAATGGACGCCGTTATCAGGTAAGTAACTTTGTAGAAAAGCCAAACACAGGCACAGCACCATCCAACTTAGCGATCATGGGACGTTATGTGTTAACACCGGAAATCTTTATGTTCCTGGATAAGCAGGAAAAAGGAGCTGGCGGAGAGGTTCAGTTAACTGATGCCATTCAGCATTTAAATCAGATTCAGCGTGTATTCGCATATAATTTTGAAGGAATGCGCTATGACGTAGGTGAAAAATTCGGTTTTGTAAAAACAACGATAGAGTTCGCTTTACAGTATGAGGACTTAAAGGAAGAAATGCTGGATTACTTAAGAGAAGTAGTGGCAGCAAATGATGCTAATCTTATAAAGTTGTAAAGCGAAGGAAGGGTCAGTATGTCAAACTTAGCAAAGGAAGAATATTTATACGTTCAGCAAAACCAAAAGGTACCTGTTAATAATCGGTTATCGTATTTGGCTGCTAAGAGATTCGTTGATATCGCGGGTTCTTTGGCAGGAGTTATTTTATTGAGTTTATTATTTATAATTGTGGCTGCTTTGATTAAATTGGAAGATCCGAAAGGGAACATCTTTTTCTCGCAGAAAAGAGTCGGAAAAGATGGCAAGCTTTTCAACATGTATAAGTTTCGCTCTATGGTCTCCAATGCAGAAGAAAAACTGCAAGAGCTTCTTCAACATAATGAAGTAAGTGGGGCGATGTTCAAAATGAAGGACGATCCAAGAGTAACGAAAATCGGAAAGTTCATCCGTAAAACAAGCATAGATGAGCTTCCTCAGTTATTTAATGTTTTAAAAGGTGATATGAGCCTGGTGGGACCAAGACCACCCCTTCCAAGAGAGGTAGAGGATTATTCCGATTATGACAAACAAAGGCTACTGGTTACACCTGGATGTACAGGTCTATGGCAAGTGAGCGGAAGAAGCAATTTAGGATTTAAAGAAATGGTAGAACTTGATTTGAAGTACATCAGAACAAGGTCGTTTTTATTCGATATAAAAATCATACTAAAAACCGTGCTTGTTTTATTCGGTTCGAAAGATGCTTTTTAGGAAAAGAGGTTAGCAAACTATGATGAAAAAAGATTCTAAAATATATGTGGCAGGGCACCGTGGCCTTGTAGGATCATCAATCTTAAAAGCCCTTCAGAAAAAAGGGTTCACAAAATTAGTTTATCGCACTAGCAGTGAACTTGATTTGACAGATAAAACGCAAGTGGATCTGTTTTTTGCAGAAGAAAAGCCTGAATATATCTTTCTTGCAGCTGCAAAGGTAGGAGGTATTGTTGCTAACAATGAATATCCTGCTGATTTCATCCGGGACAACCTCCTTATTCAAACAAATGTTATTGATGCAGCGTATCAAAATAATGCAGAAAAACTTCTGTTCTTAGGAAGTACATGCATTTACCCCAAAATGGCTCCTCAGCCATTAAAAGAAGAATATCTTCTAACTGGCAAACTTGAGCCTACTAATGAGCCTTACGCCATTGCTAAAATTGCAGGCATTAAAATGTGCCAGTCGTATAATCGCCAATATGGTACTAAATACATTTCCGTAATGCCTACGAATTTATATGGACCAAATGATAATTTTGACTTGCATACTTCACATGTATTGCCTGCATTAATTCGCAAGTTTCATGAAGCGAAGGAAAATAACAGTCCTTATGTTGAGGTATGGGGTACAGGGTCACCTAAACGTGAATTCCTTTATTCAGAAGACTTAGCAGATGCATGTCTGTTCTTAATGAATACTTATGAAGGAAATGAAATTGTCAATATCGGTGTTGGGGACGACATCTCGATTAAAGACCTTGCAGAAAATATTAAGAGTGTAGTGGGCTACAAAGGTGAGATTCAATTTGATATTACGAAGCCGGATGGAACACCTAGAAAACTAGTAGATGTAACAAAACTGAATTCGTTAGGATGGAAAGCAACTACTCCTTTAGATGAGGGTCTAAAGAAAGCTTATCAATGGTTCTTAGAAAACGAACTAATAAATATAAATTAAATTCTGGAGGATAAAATGAAAAAAGCATTGATTACAGGCGTCACAGGACAAGATGGATCATATTTAGCAGAATTCTTACTAGAAAAGGGTTATGAAGTTCATGGCATGATCCGCAGAAGCTCTTCTTATAACCAAGAACGTTTAGAAGATGTACTATCCGAAGAAGAAGCAAATGCACTATATAATAATGATCATTTTCATCTTCATTATGGAGATGTTACAGATGCATTGAATGTCACTCGTATCATCGGGGAAATTCATCCAGATGAAGTATATAATTTAGCAGCACAGTCTCACGTTCGTGTTTCATTTGATATGCCAGGATATACCCTTGATGTAGATGCGAAAGGTACTTTAAATATTCTTGAAGCAGTACGTATCTTAGGATTAACGGAAAAAACTAGAGTCTACCAAGCATCAACATCCGAGCTGTTTGGTAAAGTCCAAGAAGTTCCACAAAAGGAAACAACTCCATTTTATCCGCGATCTCCATATGGAGTTGCTAAGATTTATGGATATTGGATTACTAAAAATTATCGTGAATCCTATAAAATGTTTGCTGTAAATGGTATTCTGTTTAACCACGAATCAGAAAGACGTGGAGAAACATTTGTTACCCGTAAAATTACGCTGGCGGCCTCACGCATTGCTCAGGGAAAGCAAAAAAAACTTGCACTAGGTAACTTAGATTCTTTACGCGATTGGGGTTATGCAAAAGATTATGTGGAGTGTATGTGGTTAATACTGCAGCATGACAAACCTGAAGACTTTGTTATTGCAACTGGGGAAATGCATTCAGTGCGTGAGTTTGTTGAATTAGCTTTTAAGCATGTTGGTATTGAACTTGAATGGGTGGGTAAAGGAATCGAAGAAAAAGGTGTAAACAAAGCAACTGGTGATGTAATTGTTGAAGTTGATCCAAAATTCTTTCGCCCTGCAGAAGTAGAACAATTATTGGGGGATCCTACGAAAGCAAGAACGCTTTTAAATTGGAATCCTACAAAAACATCTTTTTCCGAGCTAGTTAAAATCATGGTAGAAGCAGATTTTAAGAAGGTTGAGAAGGAAGTGTTTGCTAAAAGGATGTTTGATTAATTTGAAAAGTATCTAGATTTAGGGTTTTATGGAGGAATTTTAATGGAGTGCCAAAACTTTAAACTTTTTTACAAAAGGCTAGATTTAAGTGTTACCATAAAGACATTATTTTCTAGATACAGTGAGAAATTATGATAAAAAATACTATCCTTTATACTGTTGGAGCAATGATACCAAAATTTCTAGTATTCATGCTCCTACCACTCTATACAATATATTTAGCTCCTGATGAATATGCCATAGTAACTACTGTGACAGCTTATAATAGCCTTTTAATTATTTTTTATGGTTTAGGATTTCAATCATCTACAGTTAGAATTTATTATGGTTTTGAGAAAGAACAAGAACAAAATCGTTTTTTAAAAGAGATATTTTTATTTCTTTTAATATATGCAGCAATATTGACATTAATTTTTTTCAGTCTTCAAGATTTTCTTGGACCTATAGTGTTTAAGAACATTCCTTATGATCCATATTACAATTTGTTTATTATTTTTACATTTTTTAACAGTTTCCAAATCATACCTTTTATTGTAATGAGGGTGAAAGAGCAACCTACCTACTTTCTATTTTATAATGTAATATACTCTATCGCTTATCTAGTCCTTAATATCTTTTATTTGGTAGTTAAGGATGAAGGTGCTCTCGGAATAGTTAAGGCTATAGTTTTTTCTAATTTAGTTGCTGGAATTTTACTTGTAATATATATGCAAAAGCAGTTAAAACTGTTTCGTAAATTCACTTTGAAAATAAGAGAAAATTTAGATCATATAACTTTTTCAGTTCCGTTTATATTTCATATGCTAGCGTGGTCTATTTTCTCGGTCAGTGATCGAATAATTATAGAGCGTTATGATAGTTTATATAACCTAGGAATATATTCTTTAGGTTCACAGCTAGTGTCTATTTTAATGATTGTAATTACCTCCTTAAACCAAGCAATAAGTCCGAAGATTTATAAAGAATATTATTCAAAAAAGCACCTACCAAAAAAAATGATGAATAAAGTGGTCTTTGGGAGCATTGTGTTTGTGGGCATAATTTCAATTCTTTTGAAATTACTGATTGATCCGTTAATTGACTTAATCAGTAGCCCATCATACGATGCAGATTATACTTTTGTAAAATATTTATTAGTTAGCTTGATTTTCCACTCGGTATATATGTATCTAGCCACTCCATTATTTATTTACAAAAAGTCAAAGTTAATATCATCAATTACTATATCTTCAGCAGTAATAAATATAATCTTAAATTTGCTTTTTATAAAAACATTCGGGTTTTATGGTGTTGCTATTGCAACACTGATTTCTAAAGGTTTATTAGTATTATTAATATTTTTCGCATCAAAAAAATATGATGTTGGTTATAAATATCCTATCATTAAAATCGGGTTAATTGTTTTGCTAATAAGTCTATTTTTATTATTGTAATTTTGGAATTTGGAGATTGATAAATATATGGTCGAAAATGTTTATTTTTTTGGGGTGAAAATTACCGTAGGATCAATTGATAGCTTTTTAAATGAAATAGGAAATAAAATGGAAGTTGACGAAGCTTCTTATATCTGTGTGTCTAATGTTCATACTACCATTATGGCATCTGAAGAAGATCATTATAAAGAAATTAACAATAAATCTTTTATGAGTATTACTGATGGTATGCCATTAGTTTATATATCTAAGAAATTCCGAGGAAAAAGGGATATTGAAAGATTAACTGGCCCTGATTTGATGTTGAAAATTTTCAAGGATGAAAGGTTTAAGAATTCAAGGCATTATTTTTATGGATCTTCAGAACAAACACTTAAAGATATGATAAATAACTTAGAGAATAAATATAAAAACCTTAATATTGTAGGTTCCTTCTCTCCACCTTATAGACCATTAACTGAATTTGAAAGAGAAGAGATTATTGATACCATTAATTCCAAATCGCCTGATTTCATATGGGTTGGATTGGGGGCACCTAAACAAGAGAATTGGATGAGTGAATTTAGGCCGAATCTTAAAAGAGGTATATTAGTCGGTGTTGGAGCTGCATTTGATTACCATGCACAAAATATAAAACGAGCTCCTCTTATAATCCAGAGATTGGGTTTAGAGTGGGCATTTAGACTATTACAAGAGCCTAGAAGGTTATTTAAAAGGTATTTGGTTACTAATTCAAAATTTTTCTTAAAGTTATTTTGTTATGAAATTTTAAAACTCAAAAATGGTGATAAAAATTGACTAAAAAGGTAGTTATTGTTATACCGGTATTTAATAGAATCAATGATACATTGATATGTTTGGAAAACTTATATAGGCAAACATATAGTAATTTTGAAATTGTAATATGTGATGATAAATCATCTGATGGCACATATGAACAAGTTTCAAAAAGGTATCCTGAAGTTCATTTAGTTAAAGGGAACGGACATTTATGGTGGACAGGTGGTACAAACAAGGCAATAGAATTCGCTATTAATAAGATTAATGACTTTGATTATTTTTTAACTCTAAATAATGATGTGAAAATCAATCAGGATTTTTTAGAAAACTTGGTTGCTGCTATTGAAAATAATCCAAAGTCATTAATTTGTGCAGTATCTTTAACTGAGGAAAATGAGCCAAAGATTTTTTTTGGAGGATGCAAGAAGTTAAGTTGGAAATCGGCTAAATATAAAATGCATTACAAACCAGGCACTTTATTTAATGAGAAAAAGCATATTGGAATATTGGAGAGTGATTATTTAATCGGGAGAGGTTTATTATTCCCAGCTAAATTAATAAATGAAATTGGTTTATTTAACTTTGAATCACTTCCTCAATATTTTTCTGACTCCGATTTTAGTTTAAGAGCTAAAAGAGCAGGATATAAATTGCTGGTTGATTTTAAAAGCAAGGTATATACAGTACCAAATGAAACAACAAAGGAGTTCGTAGAGAATAATACCATAAAATATAAACTATTTAATAGGAGATCACCTCAGCACTTTAAAAGTCGATTATTATTTGCGAAATTAAATTGTCCACCAATGTTACTTCCTAGTTTTATAATCGCTGATTTTTTTAGAATTGTCGGATCACATATATTAACGAAGAGGAAAATGAAAGGAGGCATTTAAAATGAATGTTGCAGAAAAAAGAAGAAACATACCACAAATTTTATTCCTACACACCTTTAATAAATTATTAAAGATACCAAAAAAACTATCTAAAATAAATGAAGACATAACTGATCTTCTTTTTTATCCTAAAATAGAAGACCTAAAAACGCTGGCAAATATTATGAATAGGGTTACTTGGTACTTACCTAATCACTCAAACCTAAAAATAAATATATTTTCTGAAATTCGCACTGAAAGCATCAATTTCAAGGAATTGGTAAATAGCTTGCCTGAATATTATCATAGTTTCATGAGACAAGACATTGTTGATACTATAAATATTATAGACAACAATATAGAAGAGACTTTGGAAAGTAGTAACTTAATATTAATTTGGGATAAAAGTGCTTTAAAGGATCCAACTATTATAAAGTACTTAAGTAAAGTTGCAATAGTAGATCCTACCTTCTATTCCCATACTGAAAGCTCTTTTTATAGAGAATTGAATTATAAATGTATGTCAAGAACCCATAAAGAAAATAATTATAAAAATTATATTGAAAAGTTTAAAAACTTACAAGAAATTGCATCTCAATATAAAGACGGAACTGTCTTTGGAAGTGGACCCTCACTGGAGAAGGCTACTAACCATAATTTTGAAAATAGCTTTACCATTGTATGTAACAGTATTGTGAAAAACAAAAAACTTCTTGAGCATATAAGACCAAACGTTATTGTTTTCGCAGACCCTGTATTGCACTTTGGTGTATCAAAGTATTCATATGAGTTTAGAAAACATCTTGCGGAAGCTGTGATTAAGTATGAAGCATATTGTATTGTTCCTGAACATTCTGCTGAATTAGTTGAAAGGAACATGCCATCAATTAGTAAATATATTATTGGAATACCAACAAATGCAAATAAGGTGACATTTCCTACAGAAAGTAATTTTACTGTGAAGTCATCATCTAATATTCTGACCTTATTAATGTTACCTATAGCCTCAGCCCTTTTTAAAAAAATAAATATTATTGGCTCAGATGGAAGAGAGAAAAATGAAAAGTCTTTTTGGAAACACAGTAGTGCTTCTCAGTTTAATGATTTAATGGAGACAGTTTACAAATCTCATCCATCTTTTTTTAGGGATCGTATATACACTGATTATTATAGAAGACATGTTAAATATCTCGAAGAAATAATAAGTGCAGGTGAAATGGTTGGAAAGGAATATTTTTCATTGGAAGACTCTTTTATAGAAGTTTTACAGGAAAGAAGAATTAATAATGGTTGAATATATGCGAGCAGGTAAACCAGCCTACTTAATTATGTTTTTTTTAACTGCAGTTGTACTTGGTTTTTTATCTTCCTTAGACAAGGTAAATATTTTATTATTTTTTGTAAGTTTTACCTTTTTATTTTTAATGATAATTATGCTTAAGCAAGGAAGTGTTAATTACTTCCTTCTTCAATGTTTGTTTATAATAGTCGGTATTGAAAACAATTTCGGTGTTTTTGGTATAGGTGTTTTACATTTGTATTTGCTATTGATAATGATAATCTACTTTTTTTCACTAATTCAAAAGAAAGATAACAATATAAATCCAGATTATTTAAGTTTTTATTATGTTGTTATTATATATATATTCTTTTCGAGTTTCGGATATATATCGACAAGGGGTATTGTGGATGGCTTTTTAAGTGCATTAAAAACAGTGATATTACCTACATTTCTTGTTTTTTTTCTGTTAAGGGAGATCAATTCGAAAAAGTTATTCACTAAAGTAATAAAAGTACTGATTATTACTAGTACAATTTTTTCTTTTATTGGGATAATCCAATTTTTGACAAACGGAATGTTGTTTTCAGGACTTCTTACAAACTATAGGTATTTAGGGATGTTTAACACTATGGATTTATACCTTAGCACTGCTCAAATTCAGCACATTAGAGCATTTGTGCCAGGAACAGATAATTTTAGAGTCCATGGTTCTTTTTATGCACATAATAGTTTTGCAGCATTTGTTGGTTCTGTGGCTCCTCTCACATTTATATTCATTTTAAATAGGGGCAATAAAAGGGTAGTTTATTCAATATTTTTGGTTATACAAACTGCAGCAGTGTACTTAACGTTTTCGAGAGGGGGATTATTAACTTTAATACTAGCTTATTTAATTATTTTCCTTTTTTATAATAAAAATTTTAAGGTAATTGGGATGATTGTTAAAGGGTTTGCCGGTTTAGTAGTTAGCTTTTTATTGTTTATTATTTTTTTAATAGCGGATATCAATTCTAGTGAATCTAGATTTTTAAACTTTGATTTTAGTAATATTAGTGAGTTATCTGATCGATTCACAATTTGGAAAATAACAATTGACCAAAGTTTTAATAATTTATGGTTTGGTAGTAGTTTGGATTTTCTAGATAAAAGTTTAACATCTTTTCTTATTTTTGATGATGTTTCTCCTCATAATTTGTTTTTGCATATTTTATATTCAAATGGGCTTTTTTCTTTGCTTTTAATCATTATTTTGTTAATCTCACAATTATTTATGTTTTCTAGAGCATTTAAGAGTGGAATTAAAGATAATGATCTCCTTGTTTTAATTGTTCTTTTTAGCTCCATCGTTAGTTTTATAGGAAGCGGGCTAATGGAAAGCTTGTTCATAAACCTAAATTTAAGAATGTTATTCTGGATGCTAATAACTTTATTTTTTTTATATTATAAATTTTCAATAAAAGGAGTGCAGACATAAATGTTTAAAATACTTGATTGTACACTTAGAGACGGCGGTTATTATACAGATTGGGATTTCAATCAGGAATTAGTTGAACTTTATTTAAAAACAATTTCAGAACTACCAATTGACATTGTAGAGATAGGCTATAGAAGTCCAAGTAAGAAGAGTTACTTTGGTGAATATTTTTACTTACCAATTAGCACTATAATAAAAGTTAGAGAAAAACTCAAACCTGAACAAGAAATTGCTATAATGATAAACTCAAAGGATATAAGAACTACGGATGAGTTACAGATACTCTTATTAAACTGTAAAGAAATAGTTAATATGATAAGATTTGCTTCATCGCCTGAAAATATTAACCATACTTTAGAGTTGGCAAAGAAAGCAAAGTCTATGGGGTTTGATGTAGCTTTAAATATTATGTATCTCTCTAAACTTAATGATAAAGAGTTACAAGATATTATTAATTCTGATGGAATAACTGAAGTAGATTATTTATATCTAGTTGATTCATATGGTTCTTGTTACCCAACCGATATTGCTGAAAAGTTTAGTATATTAAAATATACTAATAGTAATTTGCAGTTCGGTTTTCATGGTCACGATAATATGGAGCTAGCATTCTCGAATTCTATTGAAGCAATTAATTCAGGAGCAGTAATAGTTGATTCGACTATTAGTGGAATGGGGAGAGGAGCAGGGAATCTTAAGACTGAATTAATATCTATATATAAATCAAATCAATATGGAAGTGAAATATTATTTGATAATTTAGTAACATTAGTTGAAAGATTTAATGAACTAAAAGAAAAATATCAATGGGGTGCCTCCCTGCCATATATTATTGCAGGGATGGGCGGTCTACCACAAAATAAAGTTATGACACTCATGTCAAAGCAAAGGTATTCTACTCTTTCAATTATTGAATCAATAGAAGAAGAAAATAGCGTAAATATAAATGCAAATAGTAAAACATTGGATGAAAGCCCTGGAAAAGATGTATATGACTCTGCAATTATTGTAGGCGGAGGTAAAGAGCTTTCTAATCATTTTGAAAATATTAAGCAATTTGCTTTGAAAACTAATTCACTGATTATTAATTCTACAATTAAAAATTGTACAATGTTTACTGACAGTGACTTAAAGCAGCTAGTTTGTTTGCCTGGGGATGAAAGGAATAAAATTAACACCATTGATGTTCACAATTCAAGTTTTCTGGGTTATGTTTTAACAGAAAAAACTTTAAATTCTATTAAAGCCGAAGAGGATTTGAATAATTCCTTTAAAATTAATATTCTCCCATATTTAAAAGATCCGTCCAATGAAGTGGATGAAGATGCTCCTTTAGCAATGGCAATAAGCGCAGCGAAGAAACTCGGGATTTCTACTATTTATCTTGCTGGATTCGACGGCTATAAGGGTTTAACTCCTAAAGAAAGCTATCTTTCAAAGGAAAATCAGTTGATTATTAACAACTTTAACGATGAGAATAAAAAATTAGAACTTAAAACCTTGACTCCTTCTTTATATAACATAGAAAGATTTTCAATATATGGGGTTCTAGGAAATATGGATAATAAAATTATAGAAAAGGTCTGATGTTGTGATTTTAACAGGTTATGATATCGTTATTTTTGATTGTGATGGGGTCCTAGTTGATTCAAATAAGAAAAAATCCGATGCATTTATAGATGTTATACGTGATTACCCAGCAGAGTTAGTGACAAAATTCATTGAATATCATAAAAATAATGGTGGAATATCAAGGTATAAAAAATTTGAATATTTCATTACTAATATTTTAAATGAGAACTTTAATGAAGAACTTTATAACTCATTTTTACAACAATACAGCCATTTAAGTAGAGAAATATATAAAGAAGTAGAATTGACACCCGGTACTTTAGCATTACTTAAACAATTAGCAAAGGAAAGAAAAGATACCTTTATAGCCTCGGGTAGCGATGAAAAAGAATTAAATGAAGCATTTGAATTTAAAGGAATAAAGAAGTATTTTAATAAAATTTATGGATCCCCAACAAGTAAGGAAGTTATTATTAAAAATATTAAAAATAAGTATAGTAGTGGTAAAAACTTTGTATTAATTGGAGACTCATATAAAGATTTTGAAGCAGCGTTCCTAAATAAAATTGATTTTATTTATATGGGGCAATTTAGTGAACAAAGTATAGAATTAAAGGAAAAGTCACAGCAGAATGCGATTTTTGTGGTTAATAATTTGGAAGAGTTGTTACTGAAGGAGGTACCAATAGATGTCTAAAATTACAGCTTTTCTTCCCTGTAGAAAAGGAAGTCAAAGGGTAATTAATAAAAATACTAGACCATTTTGTGGGATTGATGGTGGATTAACCAAAATTAAGATTAATCAACTAATTAACACACCAAGTATAAATAAAATTATAGTTTCTACTGACGATGAAAAGGTTAAAAATATTTGCTATGAACAGTTATCCAAATCATTAAAAGAATTTGAAATAATTGAAAGGCCGGCCCATCTAGCCTCTTCTACCACATCCACTGATGATGTCATAACCTACGTTACAAATGTTGTTAAAGAAGAATCAGATATATTATGGACGCATGTGACAAGTCCATTTATTGATGAAGGATTTTATGAAAATGCTATAGAAAAATATATTAAGCATAAGGATGAGTTTGATTCACTTATGAGTGTAACAAAAATTCAAAAATATCTATGGGATTCAAAAGGCAGTTCTATAAATTATGATAGATCCGTAGAAAAGTGGCCGCCTACACAAACATTACCTGAATTATATGAAATCAATAGTGCTATCTTTATTGCAAACATAGAAATATATAAAAGATACTCTGATAGAATTGGTATAAAACCCTATTTATTTGAAACTGATGAAAATAGTTCAAGAGATATTGATTGGGAACATGATTTTAAACTGGCTGAGACTCAATGGGACAGAACTATGAAGGAACAGCTGATCAGGGAGTGAGTCTCGTGAATTTAGTATTATTGTCTGGAGGATCGGGAAAGAGACTATGGCCACTATCAAATGATACTCGTTCAAAACAATTTCTGAAGGTATTAGAGAGTAATCTATCAGAGAAGCAATCAATGGTTCAACGTGTTTGGGGGCAATTAAAGTCAGTTGGTTTAGAAGGTTCTTCAGTTATTGCCACATCAAAAATGCAACGTGATATGATTCATAGCCAGATTGGCACTGATGTTCCACTTATTATCGAGCCGGAAAGAAGAGATACTTTTCCAGCTATCGCATTAGCAGCATCTTATTTATATTCTGTCCAGCATGCTGACGAGAATGAAGTAGTAGCTGTATTGCCGGTAGATCCTTATGTGGAAGATGATTTCTTCGAAAGAGTTAAAGAATTAGAGAATGTTTTATTAAATTCAGAAGCTGATTTGGCATTAATGGGTGTAAAGCCTACATACCCGTCATCCAAGTATGGATATATTGTTCCTAAAGGAAATGTAGATAAGAATGAGCCATTTACAGTTGACCGATTTACCGAGAAGCCAAGCGAGGAAAAAGCTCAGGACTTAATTAACATGAACGCACTTTGGAATTGCGGAGTTTTTGCTTTCCAGTTAAAATATCTAATTAATATTCTAAAAGAGAAAAATTTGCCCTTGGATTTTGAAGAGTTATCCCTTCATTATAAAGAGTTACCAAAGATTAGCTTTGACTATGAAGTGGTGGAGAAGGCAAATCATATTGTTGCTTTGCCATATGAAGGGTATTGGAAAGATCTTGGTACTTGGAATACGCTTACTGAAGAAATGGCTACAGTTCAAATTGGAAAAGGTGTGCTTAGTGAGGATTCTAATAATTCTCACTTGATTAATGAGCTTGATATTCCAGTTACTGTGTTGGGTGTTAAAGATGTTGTTGTGGCTGCTAGTCCAGATGGTATTCTAGTAGCAGACAAGGCTTCTAGTCCAAAGATTAAAGACGTGATTAGTGGATTTGATCATCCTCCAATGTACGAAGAAAGATTATGGGGTTGGTCCAGAGTACTTGATTATGCAAAGTATAATGATGGGCAGGAAATGGTAACTAAGAGAATTTGTATTCATGAGGGTAAAAACTCAAGCTATCATTATCATAATCTCCGAGATGAAGTTTGGACAATTGTTAGGGGTGAAGGGGAACTGGCTCTTGACGATTATATTACCCGTGTAAAAGCAGGGGATATTATCCATTTACCTGCAGGAAAGAAACATGGTATTAAAGCTTTGTCTGATTTGGAGTTTGTTGAAGTTCAAACTGGGATCGGGATTAGTGATGAGGACTTTACACGGTTATACTTCCAATGGGAAGATGTTCTTGAACATTTTAATAAATCGAAAGCAAAAGTTATTTTGTAAGGAGAAGAGGTTTTCTTCTCCTATTTTTTGTGATGTATTATGAAAACAATTGCCTATTATATTTCTGATTATGGTTATGGACATGCGTCCAGAAGTATTGCCATCATTAGAGAATTACTAAAACTGTCATTGAATATAAGAGTAATAGTTTGTCATTCTTTTGCATTATCATTCTTGAGAGAGTCTCTAGATCAAAATAAAGTTGCATATAGGGAAATTAAAACAGACATTGGATACCTTTTAAAAAAGGACTCTATTCTGCCTGATAAACAAAAAATTATTGAAGAATACATGCAATTTGTTTCAAACTGGGACAATAGAATTAGCACAGAAGAAAACTTTTTGAAGAGCAATGAAGTAGACCTGGTTATTTCTGATATTTCTCCCATCGCTTTTGAAGCTGCTAAGAACCTAGAAATTCCATCTATTGGATTATCTAACTTTACATGGTACACAGCATATGAAAACTTTATTGAAAAAGAGGATTTAAAGGTTTTTGAAGAGGCATATAAGGCCATGAATTGTTTTATTTCTTTGGCAGCCAGTAAAGAGCCGGAATGGGGAAGAGTACAAAATATAGAGCGTAACTTTTATTCTAGAGAAGTAATTACTAACGAAGTTTGGAGAATAAAGAAAGAGATTAATCCCTTTAAGGATAAATATATTGTTTTTGTAGGAATAGGGATGAAAATGGATCTCCAATTTCTTGAACAGCTACCTCTTTGGGATAACCAAGATTGTATGTTTATTGTTTCTTCAAACATTAATATAAATCGGCAAAATATTATACAGATACCTCCATGGTATTTAGAATCCCAAAATTATATTGCAGCATGTAATTTTGTGATTACAAAGGCAGGATGGGGGACAGCTAGTGAAGCGGTTTCTTCTAAGGTTCCGCTTTTAATCATAGATCGGGAATCAATGCAGGAGGATCAAAATACGATTGCATATTTAAAGAAATATAACCTCTGTAAAGTCATAGACTGGAACGAATTCAAATGCCTTAGACTTGAGAAAGGTTTTCTAGATAGTGTAATGAATATAAAACCGAGAATTTTTGATAATGAAAATGAAGTAAAGAAGATTTTACAAGATATTCTACAGTTTATTTGATTTACTCATATAAGTAATCAAATACCTTTTTATATCTCTAAAAAAGGGGTCAAGGGAAAATGAGTTGGAAAGAATCGGCGAACAACTGGCTTAGTTTTGAAAATCTTGATAGAGAGTTAAAGAGCCAGTTAGAAGAATTATTCTACACAGAAAAGCTATTGGAAGATTGTTATTATAAACACTTAGAATTTGGTACAGGTGGTATGCGTGGAGAGATCGGACCGGGTACTAATAGGATGAATATCTATACGATTCGCAGAGCTTCTGAAGGCCTTGCTCAGTATATCGCAGAGCAGGGAAAAGAAGCTAAGCAAAAAGGAATCGTTATTGCGTATGATTCCCGTCATAAATCACCTGAATTTGCCCTGGAAGTGGCAAAAACAGCAGGGAAACATGGCATTAAAGCCTATTTATTTGAGGAACTAAGGCCGACTCCTGAACTGTCATTTGCTGTAAGATATCTAAATGCCTATGCTGGAGTTGTTATCACTGCTAGCCATAATCCTCCTGAATATAATGGATTTAAGGTCTATGGTGAAGATGGCGGTCAAATCCCGCCAGAAGCTGCGGATAAAATTATTAAGTATGTAAATGCTGTTGAAAATGAGCTTACCATTGAAGTAGCTAATGAAAAAGAAATGCTGAAGAATGGTCTTTTAACTTATATCGGTGAAAGCATTGATTGGGCATATGTTAATCAGCTAAAAACGATTCAATTAAACCCTGAACTAGTTGCGAAGATGGCAAAGGATTTAAAAATTGTCTTTTCCCCTCTTCATGGTACAGCTAATAAGCCTGTTAGGGATGGGTTAAAAGCTTTTGGTTTTGAAAATGTAACGATTGTAGAAGAGCAGGAACTGCCTGATCCTAACTTTTCTACAGTAAAATCTCCAAATCCGGAAGAGCATGCTGCGTTTGAATTGGCAATCAAGTATGGAAAAGAAATTGATGCTGATATTTTATTAGGAACAGATCCGGATGCAGACA
>JAPSLU010000081.1 GCA_031180405.1 Bacillus sp. (in: firmicutes)
CTGCCTTCTTCTTTTGCTTTTGCAACGGCCATAACCATTCCACGGTCCTTAAATGAGCCAGTTGGATTCGTACCCTCTGTTTTTACGTAAAGCTCAACACCAAGCTTTTCCGAAAGCTTAGGCATATGGATAAGTGGTGTGTTTCCTTCTTGAAGTGTTAATTTTGGTGTCTTTTCTGAAACAGGTAAAAACTCTGCAAATTCTTGTATTAAACCTTTCCACATCATACTAATCCGTTCCCTTCTACACGATACGTACTTTTTACTTCTTCGACCACTTCTAAATCATTAAGGAGTTGTAAAATCTCTTCAAAGTCACTTTGTGCAGCTTTATGTGTGACAATAACAATTTCAGCAAGATTACTATTTTTAATTGGTAATTGGAGAATCTTCTCAAAGCTTACTCCTCTTTCAGAGAAAAGCGATGTAATATTCGCAAAAGCTCCAACTTGATCCTTTGCACTTATTCTTAAAAAGTGTTGAGCATAAATATGTTCTGGACTTTTTAATTGTTTTTCAAACTGTGGTGCTATTGCACTTCTACCATTTACATCTAGTCTCATGTTTTTCATGACACCAACTAAATCCGATACAACAGCCGTTGCAGTTGGAAGACTTCCTGCACCTGGACCATAGAACATTGTTTCACCTACTGCTTCACCATACACATAAACAGCATTGTACTCATCATTTACTGATGCTAGTGGATGTGAATCAGGTAATAACGTTGGTTCAACAGATACCTCAATTTTCCCATTTTCACGCTCGGCAATTCCAATAAGCTTCATTGTGTAGCCTAAACGCTTACTGTAGCTAATATCATCATCAGATACACTTGAAATTCCTTTTACATTTACATCCTCTAAATCAACATGCATGGAGAATCCCAGTCTTGCAAGGATGGCCATTTTTCTTGCAGCATCTAAGCCCTCAACATCTGATGTTGGATCAGCTTCTGCATACCCTAAATCCTGCGCTTCTTTTAGGACCTCATCATAAGCACTACCGAATTTAGACATTTTCGTTAAGATGAAGTTTGTTGTACCGTTCACAATCCCCATCATTTTTGTAATATGATCTGATGCTAATCCATCTACTAAACTACGTAAGATTGGAATTCCACCTGCTACACTTGCTTCATAAAATAAATCGCAGCCGTTTTCTGTCGCAATTGACAATAACTCAGTTCCGTACACAGCCATTAAATCTTTATTAGCTGTGACAACATGTTTTTTTGCTTTTAATGCCTCAATCAAGTGTTGTCGAGTTTCTTCAACTCCACCCATCACCTCAATGACAACATCGATATCCGGATTATGAATGACATCTTCAACATTTGTTGAAAGAACATCTTTATCAATATGGACTTGACGTTCTTTATCTACATTTTTAACAACGACCTTCTTGACCTTAACAGGACAGCCTACTTGATGCATTAGTTTATCCTGATGGTCTTCGATAATCTTCACTACACCACTACCGACCGTACCAAGACCTAAAAGTCCAACATGAATTGCCTCCACACTTCTCCACTCCTTTTTGTATACCTCTAAAGTACAACTGTACTCTCATAAAAGACACAAATAATATACTTGTCATTATAAAATGCTTGGAACTGTTTTACAAGGGTGAATTTTCAGTTTTTTAAATTAAAACGTTTTCATGGTGAAAAATAAGTCTATATAATGATTTTTTTAGATAACTACCTTTGTCTTTGGTTCTTCTCCGTTTATAACAGCCGTTATATTTAATGCACAAAGATTCATCATCTCATATCTTGTTTCAAAGCTTGCACTTCCAATATGCGGGAGTGCAACAACATTATGTAATCCAACTAGCGGATGATTAGCTCCTATCGGTTCTTTCAAAAAGACATCAAGACCTGCTCCCGCAATATCTCCATTAACAAGCGCTTCGTAAAGATCTTGTTCATTCACTACCGCTCCTCGACTTGCATTAACAAATACGCTTGAGTTTTTCATCTTTTTAAACGCATCTTTATTAAATAGCTCTTTTGTTTCATGCGTTAAGGGGGTTAAACAGACAACAAAATCTGAAGCTGATAGTAAATCATCAAATGAACTATATATAGCGCCTACTGCTGTTTCGGCTTCTTCATTTCTTGAACGGTTATGATAAAGTATCTTCATATCAAAACCTGTAGCGCGTTTCGCGACAGCCTGTCCAATTTTGCCCATCCCGACAATTCCAATGGTTTTGTGATGAACATCATGTCCCGCTAACAGAAGAGGTCCCCAGCTTTTCCATTGATTTTGTTTAACATAATCAGCAGCCTCCATTAATCGCCTTGCTGACGCAAGTATTAAACCAAATGTTAGATCAGCTGTTGTGTCAGTTAAGATATCAGGAGTATTGCAGACAACAATCCCTTTTGCTTTCGCATAAGAAACATCAATATTATCAAATCCTACCGCTAGATTGGCGACAACTTTTAGATTTTCTGCCCCATCTATTAACTCTTGGTCAACGGAATCTGATAACATTGTTAACAGCCCATCCGCCTTAGCAGCTTTTTCTAGTAGGATATTTCTCGGGCAAGGTGTTTCCTCCTCTGGCCACATTTCTACATCTGCAATATCATAAAGTGGCTTCAGCTGTTGCTCTGAACATTTTCTCGTGATAAATATGTACGGCCTTGACATCATTTTCACCTCATCTAGTAATTTAAAAACTAACTTTATTTTACCATAAGCTGTTAGCTTATGGTTTTAATTGCATATAAGAAAAGCCCAAGGTGTCTAGCATAGGGTGAGGGAGAGAAGGTTCTCTACCTTCTCTTCCTACTTGACTAGACCCTTGAGCCGATAGCACTTGGAGCGAGACCCCAAAAAGATACTTTCTGATCTTATAAAAAGAATCCACCTTCTAAATATCTGGGGGTCGAAGACTTTAAGGAGCTACTGTTAACCAATCAACAGTTGGAAGCATGATTCTTTTAGTCTTCATAGACAGCATACTAGAATAGGCTCTTAAAAACGATTCATAATGTCCGGAATCTTTGAGGATCCGATTTAGTTTTTCTTCAAATAATGGTTTTACATCTTCTGGTGATAGATAGTACTCCTCAACACATTCAAGATAATGAATAGGAAATAATAGTCGACTATAAATTAATCGCCAAGAAAACGGGGATAAAGGTGTTGTCCGGTCATACTCTTCAAGAAATCGAAAACCTTCTAGCTTAAGTTCCTCTTGCTTTTCAAAGTAAAGATGCCTCATATACTCTGCAAGATCTCGACTACTATGGTCAAATACCCAATCAATTGGTGATTTGATTACCATCGATGGATTCCATGTTGTGGAAAGGAAGCGTTGATGACAGATCGTACCTGAATCAATTGGTTGTGGTTCCTCATCAAGTTCGGTGTCAACTAAATATTGAATCGCATTTTCAGCCAATCCAATATAGTATGGAAATGATTCAACAAACATTTTCTCAAATTGAGTGAGTGGTTGTGTTTGAACTTTTTGACGCCAAAACATTTCTAATTGATCTAATCGTTTCTCCCATAATACCTTCCATTGACCAATGCGAAGTGTTCTTGATACTTGATAAGGGTATAATCTTCCCTTTGCGTGAAAGCGGGCCAGGTCTTTACCTAATTGCGTAAAGCGTCCTTGTGTATAAGCAGAACATTTCATTAATACATATCTCACCTTGTCTTTTTCAAAAAACAAATGATTTTTTTTAGTTAACACAATACTCGCAACATGTGATTCTCTCTTTTCAATCATAAACTGGCTTAATTGATACATTTCAAATAGTTCTTCCTCATCAATATGTGAAACCGGGACAACGATAAATTGTGTTTGATGTAAACGAAATGATTCATAACGGCCGACTTTTTCGAGATCAGTAACCTTAATTCCATATTCATCATGAATAGTTTTTTTCATTAAATTCCCCCCCACAAAATCTTCCCTATTCTATCGTAATCATATTTTCTTAAGTTTATGATTATTTGAGGAAGGGAGTTATGAATTTATAGAGAAGTTATATAACTACGTACTGTCTTTACTTTATGAGTTATGGTTTACAAAAGTAGGAGTACGTTAAGAATGGTAACGATCATTGTTTATTGTTTGCATGAATATGTGACACCGCAATATCATACAATGAATGAATACACCAAATGCAAATTTAAAGAATTGGGTGATCAAGATGAAAAGCAGTGAAAAGATGGATATTGTCGAAAAAACAGCTAGAGATTGGTTAGTAAAACGTGGAGTCAAAATAGAAGACATAGCAGATCTCGTCTACTTTCTACAAGAAAAGTATCATCCTAACTTATCGATGGACGATTGTATCGAAAATGTAGACAGAGTCCTAACAAAAAGAGAAGTTCAGAATGCAATTCTTACTGGGATACAGTTTGACATACTTTCAGAAAAAGGCCAACTTGAAGAACCACTACAATCAATAATAGCTACAGATGAAAGCTTATATGGTGTAGATGAAATTTTAGCCTTTTCGATTGTCAATATATATGGGTCAATTGGATTTACGAATTATGGGTATATCGATAAAATGAAGCCTGGTATTTTACAAGCACTTAATGATAAATCACAAGGAAAATGTCATACATTTTTAGATGATATCGTAGGTGCTATTGCAGCAGCTGCTTCAAGTAGACTTGCCCATCGAGCTAAAAATGTAGAATAAGATTCACGTAGCCATTCATGTATAGGTAAATTCACTCCTATAAATGAATGGCATTTATGTTTAGCCATTTATCATGCTTAAATAGTCTTCCAATGAGTCAACAGAATAAGTAGGTTTTTGATCGTATCCATTTAAATGTGACTTTGTGGTAACTCCCGTATGAACGAGTAATGTGTCCAATCCACAGTTCATGCCTGCTTTAATATCTGTATCATAATTATCTCCTACCATGATTACTTGTTTCGGATCAACACCAAGCACTTGTAACGCCTGCTCAACAATAATTTTCTCTGGCTTTCCAATGAAAACTGGGGCTGTGTTGGTAGAGACGGCAACAACAGAAGTTAAAGCACCGTTTCCAGGTAACAGACCTCTTTCAGTAGGAATGGCAATATCCGCATTTGTCGAAATAAATGTAGCACCATTTCTTACCGCAATACATGCCTTTGCAAGTTTTTCATATGAAAGATCTCTGTCAATTCCAGTAACAACAAAATCTGGGTTTTCTTCAACTAAATGTAGTCCACTAGACTGAAGTGCTTGTTTTAAGCCTTCCTCTCCAATCATATAAACAGATGCACCTTGCTTATTATTATGAATATAATTCGCAGTAGCCTGGCTAGTCGTGAACACACGATCTTCTGTAGCCAAAATATCAAATTTATTCAACTTCTTTGCGACTTGCTCTGGTGTTTGTGATGAGTTGTTTGTGACAAATAAATAAGGGATGTTTTTTTCTACTAAATAATGGACAAAGCGACTCGCTTCCTCAATCCTTTCGGTACCGCGATACATTGTTCCATCTAAGTCTATTAGGTAACCGGCGTATGTTTTCAAAAATTGTACCCTCCTGTGTAAAGAAATACAAAGAGGATGACGTTGTTGTCATCCTGATCCATGTACTCTTAATTTTTTATAGGCTTAAAAGCCGAAACAGGCCCTAGCTCATTCTCAAGATAGCTTCTTATATTTTCAGAAAAAGATACCAACCCGTTTTTATGAGAAGAAACAGTTGTCAATAGCTCTTCATGATTAACTTCAAGATAATCTTGAACAAGCTTTTTTCTCAGTTTAATTATTTGCTTTAAGTCCTTCGCTTGTTCATCATTAAACACTTTTTCATCCAAGAGAATGTCAATGATATCTTCATAGCTCCCTGGATCTCTCATAATAAACCCGTCAATCATTGAATTGCCGACATCAAGGATTGCCTCAATAAACATATGGGAAAATCTCTCAAGAGCGGCTGTTTCAATTTCACTAATCCAAGAAGACTGTCTATCAAATTGTTCGATCTTTTTTTCTAGAAAGTTTAGCTTTGCTTCAATTTGTTCTCGATCGACAAAGTACAAAATATTCACCTTCCTATAATAGAGCAACACGTTCTTTTTTCATATTACCAGGCTTGGCATAAAAATAGCCTTGGGCTAAATCAACCTTATTCCTTTTCAGAACATCTGCTTCTTCTTTCTTTTCTATTCCTTCTGCCACGACAAGTGAGCCGGTTTCGCGTGCAATTAAAAGTAGTCCTTTTAACATCGATTCCTTAACCTTACTTGTATCAATATCTTGAATAACGGAGCGGTCAATCTTGATTATATCTGGAAGTATTTCGCTAATTGTGTGTAAGCTTGAATAGCCGGCACCTGTATCATCAACAGCTATTCTAAATCCCTTTTGACGTAATTGTTTAATATTATCTTGGAAGAAGCTTAATCCTTCAATGGAGTCCCTTTCTGTTACTTCAAAAATCATTTTTTTAGGGTCAATATAAGGAAATCGCTTCAAGAGTTTTTCAAGCCCTGGTATAAAGCGCTTATTCGCTAGCGTAATCGGAGTAAAATTGAGAAACACATCCTCTAAACATCCGACAGAATCGATCAAATGAAAGGCTTTTTCTAAAATTAAAAACTCAAGGTCATATATTAAATTTGACTGCCTTGCAAGTAAAAATAATTGAAGCGGATTTTCAAGCGTTGTTCCTTTAGGGCCTCTTGTTAGAAATTCCCAAGCCTTAATTTGATTAGTTGACAAATCAATGATGGGCTGTGCTAACAAAGTTATATCACCCTTTTGAATAATATCTCGCATTTCAAGTAGTGTCTCTATATAGCGGGACTGTATTCGTTTTTCTGCCATCGCCACAGCTTGCTGTTGAGCAGTATACAATGCTTCCTGAGTGGTGGAATGAGATCTTTCAATAAACATATAACCCACTTCAAATGATTGTTTAAAGTAAGGGTATTTTGTAAACATATATCGTTCTAACTTAGGGGCAAGAATTCTGATCAAATTCTCAACATGTACAACGCTTTGTTTGTCATCATTTATTTTAAAGAAGATCGTCAATCCTTCACTATAATGATCATGAACGGCAAGTAAGTCGTTATAAAAATTTGAATGTTCAACCACTTCCTTAAACCCCATCCTGAAATCCCTCTTATATACCAATAATTGATTTGGTTCAAACTGTTGGGAAATTTCACGTAGATTTGAAACAGTGATCACAACTACAACCACTTGATGTCCTGTTGACATGGCTTGATAGACACCTTCTAAGATTGGGTCTCTTAGTACAAATTTAGGTGGATAAAATCTTAGTTTTTTTTGATGCAAAAAAAGCTTACTCCACTTTTTCATTCTTCCTACATGTTTTTCACAAAACCCACTCATCATATGTACGCAACCCTTCTGGTTTTTACCTATACGAGTGATATTTTATCATATTTTTCTATATTTCGACTGATTTCTCGGAATATTTTTTCATCACTTATGTTTTATCGATGGAACAGTATTTGTTATGATAACAGTAATGAATTTTACGTGAATACTTTTCACTAAATGAAGGAGAGATATAATGTCTGAACGTTTTTTTCTATATGACGATACTGTTGAAACAAAGACTCGGTTTGTAAGTTTTATGGGGGAGAATCAGCGGTTTGATTTAGCGGTTGTTCAAAGTGACCGATACTATGGTAAGCATCTTGTACTGGATATACAAAGTAATCGATTTGCCATTATTGGAGAAGATGATTTAAAGGAACCGGGCTATTTAGAACATGCTTATCAATTAAATGAAGAAGATGCTGAAGAGCTGCGAGATTTTTTATATGAATTAATTTAAATGTATGCTCGGTGATCAATTCGTAAAAACTACCCAAAAAGGTAGGTGATCATAGATGGATGATAAGGAAAAAGAAACATACACTGATTTTTCAAACGTTGAAACGATGAGAAACTTCCTTATACCTGAACAGCTTCCTGAAGGACCATATGGAGCACCTAGAAATAAAGACGAGCCTGTTAGCAACAAAAGTACCCCGTGGCAGGAAGGGCAACGTTATTACAGTGCTTTTAACTATGAGAATAAATCGCTTCATCAAAATTTAGAAAGACATGATGCACCTGCACATCCTACACATGATGATCCAAATAAAAACGAAGAACCTCCTTATACATCAAAATAGGGGTCCTTCGTTTTTTCTTTTTATTTTTTTATTCTTTTTAAAACAAAATAAGCACAACCAAAGTTGCAATACTCGAAAATGTATTCTTCTAGAGTACTTATTTTTGTATCATACGTTGCTTTTTGATTTTGGTCATCAAAGAAACCACGTAGCCTTAATTGGTTATATCCCCAATCTCCTACAATAAAATCATATTTATTTAAGATTTCACTATATCTTTCTTTGAATGCTTCTTCATTAAATCCATCTTTTTCTTCTTTCACTAATTCAAAGAATTGATTTTGAACCGTTATCATGATCTTTCACCTCATCCATATTCACTATTCTTATCATAATCTAAACAATCCCAACCATCAATTGCTAAGAAATTTTCACCTAACTTTGGAAACGATAAAAAAGAGGAGGTGCTACTATTGATAAAAACCAAATTAGCCATCACTGTTTTATGTTTGTGTTTATTAACTGCATGTCAGTATGGCGCAGAAGAAGATACTTCTTTAATGCATGAAAGTGGCAACACCATTAATGTAAGTGATCGTACTGACTTATATAATGAAGAAGGTGCTCCAAATGCAAATGACAAAGGTGCAAGCTTCGGATTTGTTCGTCATCAGAAAAGTGGAATTCCACAAGATGTGGCATATATCCCAACCCCTGGTATGGACAGAGAAAAGGTTGCTAATACCATTAGTAGTTTAAGCGTACAGCTTCCTAATGTAAATGATGTCGCAACATTGGTGACAGATGAAGAAGTGTTAGTTGCATATGATACAGATTCTAAAAACAGAAATGATACAGCAGATCAAGTTAAAAAGACTGCTTTGTCAGTTGTACCACGTTATTATCACGTGTATGTCTCAGATAATCCAAATATGATCCAGCAAATTCAAGCATATAGTTCTCTTGATTCAACTAGCCGTGACATTGATGAAATTTTATCAGATACGATTCACAAAATGCTACAATCTCCACAAGGTCGCGCTCTTAACAAGGGCGAAAATGCTAATGGAGAAGGTTATGGTGAAGTGAACGAGGATATCGACGACGATATGAAGGATGATTATGAAAGAGCTCGTTATGAAAAAGAGAAAATGCAATAATTAGGTTAATTTTAATGTGAACTGCTATTTAGCGGTTCACATTTTTGTGAATTTTGTCAGATGTTTGATAAATTGTTTAAAAATCTTTTGATATATTTTAATAATGTTGATTTACGGTCTCCTTCACCATAGGAGCTTTTTAAAATTAAAAAAAGAAAGAGATACTGAGTTCTCTTCCTTTCAAATTAAGCGTGTGCTTGTTTTTGTTTAGCCGCCGCATTTACCTGCTCATCTGCGTGATAAGAAGAACGAACAAGAGGGCCTGCTTCACAATGACTAAAGCCTTTGCTTAGGGCAATTTCACGTAGTTCTGCAAACTCATCTGGGTGATAATATTTTTGTACTTTTAAATGTTTTTTCGTCGGCTGTAAATATTGACCAATTGTCATAATATCTACGTCATGTGCTCTTAAATCATCCATTGTTTGGATAATTTGTTCTTTAGTTTCCCCTAATCCAATCATCAAGCTTGATTTTGTTGGAATATCTGGTTGCATTTCTTTTGCACGCTTTAAAAATTCTAATGAACGGTCGTATTTAGCACGTGCACGAACTCTCGGAGTAAGTTCTCGAACTGTTTCGATATTGTGATTTAAAATATCTGGCTTTGCATCCATAAGGATTTTAAGGTTCTCGTAAACTCCACCCATATCTGAAGGTAAAACTTCAATAGTTGTGAAAGGACTTTTACGACGAATTGCACGAACTGTTTCAGCAAATACATTTGCTCCACCGTCTTTTAAATCATCTCGTGCAACTGCTGTTACAACCGCATGTTTTAGGTTCATAAGTGCAACAGAGTCAGCAACGCGTTCTGGTTCAGCTAAATCAAGCTCTGTTGGAAGACCTGTTTTTACCGCACAGAAACGGCAGGCACGTGTACAAACAGCACCTAAAATCATAAATGTAGCAGTACGACGAACTGCCCAGCATTCATGGATATTCGGACATTTCGCTTCCTCACACACTGTGTGAAGGTTTTTTTCTCTCATTAATTTCTTTAGGTCTGTATAATTTTCGTTCGTATTTAGTTTTATTTTTAACCATTCTGGCTTACGTAAATATTCTTCCTTTTTTGCCATCTGATTCAACTCCAATATGTATTCTATATCATTTAAGTCATTAAAACATTACCATACACGTTTCCACTTTATCACAAGGTTAGGAGTGGGACAAGGGAAAGGCCTGTATGTAATTTCTAACATTTTCTATTAATGAAATAGAAATTGAAAACCAAACTATAAGAAAAGCGCAATCACTTTGATCAGGCATAAGACGCTCAGGAATAGAAGAAGACGTTCTTTATCTTCCATTCCTGAGCGGCTTATGACCCCGTGGGCAGTTAAATACACGACTTCCTGTCGCTGTAATGGTAACTGCACTTGCACATCCTCTGCTTCGGGTCTTGGTGTTGAAACTAGTCAATGAACCAGTGGTATCAAAACCGGATTGGGCTTTCACTGGCAGTATTACCTCTATATTTAGATTTGTTAACCTTTTCGGGGCACAACTGCCGGTGAAGGTGTGATCTACTAAGCATTTCATGAAAGGAGCTCATTACTGTGAAAAAAGTAGTTTCCCTCATTATCATATTGATGGTGATTCAATTCTCAGTCCAAGAATTTGCCTATGGAGCTGAGCAAACAACTGATCAACAAAAAGAAAACGAAAAGCTAATGAGCTTATATAAGAAGGTTGAGACTGTAACATCTATCCCTTGGTATGTATTGGCAGCTATTGATCAATATGAAAGAAACGTTCGTCATACAAGAAAAGATATCCCTAAAGCTGAAGGATCGATTGAAATCTATATAAAGCCGGAAGTTTGGGCAGGGCCCTTAAATCCAAATCCAAATGATAAAAATCCAGCTAGCATTGGGTTATTCGGTGGGATTGGGGAAGATGGTAATGGTGATAAAATTGCTGACCCTACAAACGATGAGGATGTTCTTTACTCCTTTGCCCATTATTTACAATCATATGGCTCAAATATAGAGAATCTTAAAATTGGATTATGGGATTATTACCAACGCGATAAAGCGGTTGGACTTATATTAGGTCATATGAAATTATATAAACATTATGGCCGGTTAGATTTAGATAAACATACGTTCCCTGTTCCTCTAGGTCATAATTTTAGTTATAAAAATACCTGGGGCGACGCTCGCGGTTGGGGTGGTCGAAGAATTCATGAGGGAACAGATATTTTTGCTAACTATGGAGTGCCCGTCAGATCTACTTGTTATGGAATCATTGAAATGAAAGGTTGGAATCGATACGGAGGTTGGAGAGTCGGTATTCGTGATATTGACAACACCTACCATTACTTTGCTCATCTAAACGGCTTTGCAGATGGTCTTAAAACAGGACAAATTGTGGAACCTGGCCAGTTAATTGGATCAGTTGGTAGCTCTGGCTATGGGCCACCTGGAACAGCAGGGAAATTCCCACCACATTTACATTATGGCTTATATAAAGACAACGGCCGAACTGAATGGTCATTTGATCCTTTTCCACATCTAAAGGCTTGGGAAAGAGGAGACAGAGCTGAAAAAAACAAAAAAAAATAAGAGGCTGATTTTAGTATCAGCCTCTTTCTTTTTATTTTTGTTTAGATTTAATCACAGCATTTGTGATACTTGCTGCCATGCCACCCCATATGATCACGATACCGATAATCATCATTGCAATCGCGCTTCCACTCATTACTGTGATACCTCCTTAATACTTTTACGTTTCATACTAAATAATACTCCAACTAACATAGCTCCAATTGCCACTGTCCATCCCCAATTAAATAAGAATCCTAGTGGATAATCTCCGTAAGGAGCTGTTAAATTATTACGTAAGTTATCAAACATCATGTATCCTAAAACGACAGGAGTGATGAACCCTAAACATACTCTCCACCAAGTACCAACTTGGATATCTGACATTGAATTTGCATGTGATTGAAGGTTTTTTAATTCTTTCGCAAACCACGCAACAGCTATAACTTCAAATAAACCTGCTAACGCAACACCGAATTGGTTAATGAAATAGTCTGCTGAATCAAGGAAGTATAAACCACCTTTTGTAGCAAATATTAAAGATACTAAAGCTGATAGACCTCCACCATATGCAACTGCTTTTGTTCTTGAGACTTTAAATTTCTCTTGTACACCAGCTACAAATGTTTCAACAATAGATATTAACGAAGATAAACCAGCAAGTACTAATGAACCAAAGAATAGGAATCCAAATAGCTCATTAAAAGCAGGAAATTGGTTAATGATTTGCGGGAAAACAACAAATGCAAGACCTACACCAGCTGATACAACTTCACTAACTGGTACACCTTGTTGTGCAGCCATAAAACCAAGGGCACTAAATACTCCAATACCCGCTAATAATTCAAAAGCAGAGTTACTGAATCCAGTAATAAAAGCATTGTTTGTAATATCTGATTTTTTAGGTAGGTAGCTTGAATAAGTAATCATAATAGCAAAAGCGATTGATAAACTAAAGAAAATTTGTCCGTAAGCTGCTACCCATACCTTACCGTCGGCAATTTTGCTCCAGTCTGGCTTGAAGAAAGCATCCAATCCCGCAGCAGCTCCCTCTAATGTTAATGCACGAATAACGATAATTCCAAATAAAATAACAAGTGCTGGTATAAAGATTTTATTTGCCACTTCTATACCTTTTTTAACACCTGCGAATAGTACTCCTAATGCTACAACCCAGACGATTACTAGTGGTATTAATACACCTGGAACTAATCCGCCAAATTGTCCCGGAGTTTCAGCTAATTTTAAGTAGTTGCCGAACAGGAATCCCTCTGTATCTTTCCCCCAACTTAAATTGAAAGAGAAAACAGAATAGGACATAGCCCAAGCAATAATAACTGCGTAATAAGTTGAAATAACGAATGATATTGCAACTTGCCACCAACCAATCCATTCTGAACCTTTACTCATTCTTCCTAAAGACATTGGAGCAGATCCACGATACTTATGACCGATTGTAAACTCCATAACTAGTAATGGGATACCAGCTGTTAATAAAGCAAATAAATATGGAATGAAGAATGCTCCTCCTCCATTTTCATATGCTGTAGCTGGGAATCTCCAAATATTTCCTAAACCTACTGCAGAACCAACGGCTGCTAAAATAAAGCCTGCCCTTGTCCCCCACTGTGGGCGATTTTCCATCGTTTTTCCTCCTCTTTTTGTTCCTCTTTTTTAAAATTGGAAACAATTAGAAATTATATAATATTCTGATTATTTGTTATAATCTATACATAGTATAAATGGACTTTATTCCTATGTCTACAAAAAATTTTTAAAAAATACTATTTCAAGATGATATTTTCTGAAATTTAAAATATATGGAAATGAAATATGGAAATAATTTATACATCCTACTAATTTTTATAAATCACTTTATTTATTTAGCCCTGAGAAGTATAAAAGATAAAATACCATAAAAAAAACATTTTTAATATCTACTGTCTCCTCAACTTGTATTTTCTAAATTAATTGCCAATTTACTATCAAATTAATAATAAATCTTCGCAAAAAGAGAGGGCTTTTGCCCCCCTTTTGCATATGTTTTACACTTGTAATTTAGCTTTCCTTGAAAAGATAACAATAAAGACTACTAAAAGGATGATAATAGTTATGAAACCAACAAGACTACTTCCTGTTACCCCTAAAACAAGGTAACCAATAGCAGCAATACCTCCACCTATTAAGGCGTATGGCAGTTGAGTCATGACGTGGTCGATATGATGACTTCCTGCTCCTGTAGACGACAGGATAGTTGTATCAGAAATTGGTGAACAATGATCTCCAAGAACTGATCCTGCAAGTACTGCTGCCATTGCTGGAAGCAACATATTGATATCCGTTGCTGCTGTAATCTCACCAGCAATTGGTAACATGATCCCAAACGTTCCCCAAGATGTTCCTGTTGCAAACGCCATAAATGCAGCAAGAACAAACATCACTACTGGTAAATAAGATAGGTCTAAATTCGATTTTTCAACGATTCCTGCTAAATATTCACCAGTACTTAATTGCCCGATCAGATCCACAATAACCCATGCAAAAAAGAGAATATAGATAGCAGGGAGCATTGACTTAATACCTTCTTTTACTGCTAAAGGTATATATCTTACCTGAATTCTTTTTACTAAGAACAAAATAATTGTAATTGCTAATCCAAATAGACCACCGTATAAAAGAGAAGCAGATACATCGGTATTTTCAAATATTGTAAAAATCGTTACACCTGCTTTATCCTCAATAGCGTTGTAGCCTGTATATAGCATAGATGCAACTGTACCGATAATTAAGGCTAAAATTGGCCAAACAAGATTCCCAATTGAACCCTTTTCACTAGTAGGCAGATCTTCTTTTACCTCTCCAAGTGCCTCCTTTGAAGGATCAACCACTTGACCGGTCTCAAAGGCACGATCTTCATGAACTTTCATTGAACCAATATTGATATTAAATACGGCAACAGCAAAGACTAACACCAACGCTGCAAAAACATAATAATTCATCGGTATCATTGTCATAAAAGCGCCTAGAGGAGTAAATTCTGTTACTCCATGGGTTGTTAAAATTGTTGCAATCATTGCAATAATATAAGCTCCCCAGCTTGAAACTGGTGATATAACACAAACTGGAGCAGAAGTTGAATCAATGATATAGGCTAGCTTAGCTCTTGATACCTTCTGACGATCTGTAATTGGGCGACTAACCTGTCCAACCGCTAGAGCATTAAAATAATCATCGATAAAAATTAAGATTCCCAGTAAGGCTGCTGTTAATTGAGCACCAGCGCGAGTTTTCACGCGCTTTTTCGCCCATTCTCCAAAAGCACGACTACCTCCTGAGATAGAGATCAATGCCGTAACAATTCCTAAGATGAGTAAAAAGAAAATAATATAAACATTCCAAGTATTCAATTCACCATCAGAAATAAAAACACCTTGGATCGCCCTTAATATAACCATTCCTGATTCTGTGATTGAAAAATTCTTAAGTAGTAACGCTGCTGATACTATTCCAACTCCGAGGGATAACAAAACTCTCCTCGTTAAGATAACCATTAAAATGGCAATGATCGGTGGAATAATAGAAAAAATAGTACCTGACATGATGCAAAAAAGCCTCCAATTCATAAGTATCGGAAGGCTCTGACGTTAATTAAATAATTAGATACTAGGTAGCATCCAAAGAATAGAAAATAACAATATTACTGCTATGTTATCCTCCATCTCGATCAGTAGCCCTCCATTATAGATTTTTCTATAATGACAGTATTACCTTTATTTAAAGTAATACCAGCAAATGCAGCTTGACTAGCAAACATTTACTTCGGCAAAAAACCCTTTCTAATAGGATCATCGATGTCATACTCCCGTATCGTACTCTTGTTTTTTGCGCCTCTACCTCATCGTGAGATAAGGTGATAATAGGTCAATATAAAATTTTTACTTTCAACAGTTTAGCAAATTAGTTATGGTCTGACAACTATGGAACTTCTGGTAATTCTATTGCAGGTGAATTTTCCCCACCATTATTATAATATTGCGGAACATCACCATGAGCTGCCACATCAATAATTGGAATTGTATTGCTGATTGTAATTGGTTCGGTTGAAAATGGAATAACAACTTGAACCGTCACTTCAACAATAACAGATATCTCGTGAACAGCACTATTGATGCCATATTCCTTTAAGGATCTTTTTATATCGGTATGTACATCTCCGATTAAATAAAATCGAACAGGAATATCAGGTCCCAATGTACTTAAGATGGCATTATCAGTAATCTGCCCCAAAGGAATTGAATAAACAATCCCCTCATCTAATTCCATTTCTTGATTATCTAAATCTGTACTGTGAAAATTCCCTTTTTCAATCTCCTCTAATTTCTTTGTAATATTATCGGTAATACGGTCCAACTCCGCTCTAACTTGTGATGAGTTAAACCGAATGGTATTTGTATCTCCGTTGTTATCTTTATCAATAATCACTAGATTTTCTTGATTTTCTCTCTTCGCTTCCTCTTTCACAGCCTCATGAATAATGGTAGTTGCAATTGATGAAGCTTCGAGCTTGGCAATATGCATAATGGCCGGTTCTACTTTTGAATCAACATACCAAAAACTTGTTGCAGTTAAAATTGTAAAAATAACAAGTGTTAGCAATAACACATATCGAAAAGGTAAAGGCCCTCTACGCGGGCGTCGTCCGCGAAATTTAGCCAAAACAAATCCCTCCTTTAC
>JAPSLU010000082.1 GCA_031180405.1 Bacillus sp. (in: firmicutes)
ATCCAATGGAAAGTTCAGCACCTAATGTTACGGCACGCTCCTATTTGAAATTATTGAATGTGAAAGCAAACCATAGGAAAGTAGTGATAACTGAAGATGCTGGATTAATTCTGTCTGCGAATCCACATGATGCAAGTGGATTCCATTCAAATATTGGATTAAAAGTCAAAGGGGAAATCATAAAAGATATGGTGAAAGCGGAAAAAGCAGTAGCCGGATTTTCTGAAGGTGATCTGAAGGCGTTTCCTACAGAAACAGAAATAGAAAAGCTAATACGACCATCTTTATCAGATGAAGAACTAAAAATAGACGCACAGATTTTAACAGAAAGAAAGGTACAGACACATGTTGTTAAAGCGATGAATGACGCCAAAAAAGGGGAGGAAATCTGGATTGGTATGTTCTACTTGGCGGATAGAGATATTATCGATGGAATCGAAGATGCAGCTGAACGGGGAGTGGAAATTAATATTGTATTAGACCCCAATCAGAATGCTTTCGGCCAAGAGAAAATAGGCTTACCGAATCTCCCTGTCACAGCGGAGCTTCAAGATCTCAATAATAAAAATATCACGATTCGCTGGTATGATACAAAAAAAGAACAATACCACACAAAATTGTTATTTGTAAAAGGACAAGAAAAATCGATTGTCATAGGTGGTTCAAGTAATTATACCTCACGAAACCTTGATGACTATAATATAGAGGAAAGTATAAAGCTAACAGCACCAACAGACAGTCAATTCATAAAGTCTATCGATGATTATTTCCAGCGAATTTGGAATAATCAAAACGGAACATATACAGTAGATTATGAAAAATATCAGGATCAACTACCTGTATTTAAATACATCATGTATATACTGCAAAAAGTCACACAAATGACCACATATTAAAAAAGTGGGGATCGACTCTTCCTCTAATAGCAATAAGTATAAGAATTGACTTTACTTATTGCTTTTTTTATGTCTTTTTGAAATCTGATATTTCTATTTACTTTATAATAGAATCATCAATAATGAGGGGAAGGAAAGACTATGCAATTTTTGACCTATGAGCTTGCTCAAGAGATTGTTGAGCGAACGATGAAAATTATAAATCACAATATAAATGTAATGAATGATGAGGGAATAATTATTGGATCCGGGGACGATGGAAGGGTGAATCAACTCCATGACGGTGCTCTTTTTGTCCTGAATCAGGGTAAAAGCTTTGAAATAGACAAATCCACTGCTTCTAGCATGACAGGTACAAAGCCTGGAATTAATTTGCCGATACACTTTAATAACCAAATTGTTGGTGTAATCGGTATAACGGGAGAACCAGAGCAAATTCGTAACTATGCACAGCTTGTAAAAATGGCTGCGGAATTAGTTTTAGAGCAGTCATTATTGCTAGAAAGAGTTCAATGGAAACAAAGACTACAGAGTGAGATTGTCAATAGGCTTATTTCAGAGAAGGAGTTGAGCGAAGAATGGATCAATGAACGTGCTCAATTTCTAGGAGTAGATTTAGATCAACCAAGAATAGCCATTGTATTGGAACAGCCAGATAATACAGAGCTCAAGATTCAAGAATTAATTAGATCTGTTCAATTTGAATTGGAAAAGAATGATTTAATTGGTGTTACATTTAACAATGAGATCGTCATCCTTAAAGCGGTAGCTATTAAATCAGATGAAAATGAGTCGGCCAGCTTAGTGAATAGATTATTAAAGGCATCAGGTGGGAAGATCCAAATCGGAATTGGAAGCATGGCTGAGAGTAAAAAAGAAATAATAACTTCATACCAACAAGCAAAAAGAGCTATTTTCGTTGGAAGTAAGCTTCAACCTAATCAAAGCCAATATGATTACAAAGATTATTATTTAGAAATTATGCTAGAGAAATTATCACAGGACAATCAGGAAAGAAAGATGTTCTCCTTTTATCAAAAGATGATAGTTGAGGGTAAGAAGGGTGAATTAGTCCAAACTTTTAAAGCTTATATAAAAGAGAACGGAGAATTAAACAAAGTTGCAGAAAGTTTATTTATCCATCGGAATACCTTAAGATATCGCCTTGAAAAAATAACAGAGCTAACAGGGAAGGATCCAAGGAATATAATGGACTTGATAGAGTTATATATAGCTATGTTAATAAATGATATGAAAACATAGTTGTGCATTTGCACAATAGCGGTTATTTTTTTGACGAATTATTTTGTTTCCTTTCACAATGTATAAGTCATGGAAAACGCTTACAATAAAGCTATAGCAAAACAGCATTGGGGAGGAATCAGCATGGATGTTTCAGTAAGCGCTTTAGGTGCTATTAGTGCCTTAATTATTGCGATTATCTTAATCTTAAAAAAAGTACCACCTGCATATGGAATGGTAGCCGGGGCATTAATTGGAGGAATTATTGGTGGCGTTGATATAACAAATACAGTGAACTTGATGATGGAAGGCGCCAAAGGGATCATACCAGCAGTATTGAGAATTATGGCTGCGGGGATTCTCGCAGGTGTTTTAATAGAATCTGGAGCTGCTTCATCAATCGCAGAAACGATTGTCAAAAGGTTTGGAGAAGCACGGGCACTCCTTGCATTATCTGTGGCCACTATGATTTTAACAGCGGTTGGAGTTTTCGTAGATGTAGCGGTTATTACTGTTGCACCGATCGCGTTAGCAATTGCCAAGCGTGCACATTTTTCAAAAACTGCTATTTTGCTAGCGATGATTGGTGGAGGGAAAGCAGGAAATATTATGTCACCAAATCCGAACGCTATTGCAGCATCTGATGCATTTAATGTACCACTAACATCTATTATGACGGCAGGAATTATCCCAGCCATCTTTGGAATTGCCGTAACGTATTTCTTAGCAAAAATAGTAGTTAAAAAGGGCTCTAATGTCATCAGTCAAGATGTAGAAGTTACTGATAATACAGAAATGCCTATATTCATGACAGCTATGATTGCCCCACTAGTCACAATCATTTTACTAGCTTTACGACCATTATTTGATATCAATATTGATCCAATGGTGGCCCTTCCTGTCGGAGGAATTATTGGTGCAATTGCAATGAAAAAGACAAGAAAAATGAATGATTATGCTGTGTCCGGTTTAAGTAAAATGTCTGGAGTTGCGATTATGCTGTTAGGGACAGGAACATTGGCTGGTATCATTGCTAACTCTGAGTTGAAAGATGTCATTATCAATGGATTAAGCGCATCAGGTTTACCCGCTTATTTATTGGCCCCTGTGTCAGGAATTTTAATGTCAGCTGCAACTGCATCGACTACAGCTGGTACAGCAGTAGCAAGCGGCGTTTTCAGTGGAACTATTTTAGGTTTAGGTATTTCCGCATTGGCGGGAGCTGCGATGATCCATGCTGGAGCAACAGTTCTTGATCATTTGCCACATGGAAGCTTTTTTCACGCAACAGCTGGAAGTGTAAATATGGATATTAAAGAGCGTTTAAAATTGATGCCATATGAATTTTTAGTAGGATTAACTCTCGCCATTATTTCAACTCTCGTATTTGGGGTGTTTAAACTTTTTGGTTAACGGTATTTTATTCCGTTGTTTCATTTCTAAAATATCTAATAGTAAAGGAGAAAGGAAAAGATGAAAATAGTTATTGCCCCAGACTCTTTTAAAGAAAGTTTATCGGCTATGAATGCTGCTAACGCGATTGAAAGAGGGTTTAGATCAATTTTCCCACATGCTATTTATAGTAAAATGCCAATGGCTGATGGTGGTGAAGGCACTGTTCAGTCATTAGTAGATGCAACGGACGGTTCGATTGAAGAAAGGGTTGTCACTGGTCCACTTGGAGATCCGGTAAAAGCCTTCTTTGGCTTAATGGGAGATGGAAAAACAGCTGTTATTGAAATGGCTGCTGCATCCGGCTTGCATTTAGTGCCTGTTGAACAAAGAAATCCTTTAGTGACGACAACAAGAGGAACAGGAGAATTAATCTTAGCTGCGCTTGACTTAGATGTTGATCATATGATCATTGGGATTGGCGGAAGCGCCACGAACGATGGAGGAGCCGGAATGGTTCAGGCGTTAGGTGGAAGATTTCTGGATAAAAGTGGAAACGATATTGGTCCAGGAGGTGGAGCACTTTCGGATATTGTTTCGATCGACTTATCAGGTCTTGATCACAGATTGAAAGATATCAAAATTGAAGTCGCGTGCGATGTTGATAATCCATTAACAGGGCCAAGGGGGGCTTCAGCTATATTTGGCCCTCAAAAGGGAGCAACACCTGACATGATCCAAGTGCTTGATCAGAATCTATCACATTTTGCTGATGTTGCTGAAGAATTTCTTGGGAAATCATTTCGGAATATGGAAGGTGCAGGTGCAGCAGGTGGTCTAGGGGCAAGTTTAGTAGCAATCCTTCATGCTGAGTTAAAAAGGGGCATACAAATTGTTCTTGATGCGGTGAACTTTGATTGTGCTGTCAAAGATGCAGATCTTGTTATCACGGGTGAGGGACGTATTGACAGTCAAACTGTTTATGGAAAAACCCCAATCGGTGTAGCAAAAGCAGCTAAAAAATATGGGGTGCCAGTCATAGGAATAGCGGGATCGTTATCAAAGGATAGCGATATTGTACATGAACACGGGATTGATGCCCTTTTCAGCATTGTCCCAGGCGTAACAACACTTCCTGATGCATTTGAACATGCTGAAGAATATATGGAAAGAACAGCTAGAAATATAGCCGTGAGTATGAGGATAGGGAAAGAGAAAAGTAAAAAATAGAATTGAGGAAATAGAAGGGATACAAAATAAACAAAACCTCTAAACTTCTATATGCATGATCTATTATCTCTACTATGTAACGAGAAACGAAGAATAATAGTTTTATAATATTTGGACGTATAATCACCAAAAATATAATTTTTTTTAAAGTTAATAGGAAATAAATAATAGAAAGAAGAATATATGTAAGGGTGTAAGTGTTTTCAAAGCTATGGACAAGGGGATGGGGTATTAATGAAGAAGACTGTTTATATTACAGGTGCTGACAGAGGACTAGGACTAGCTCTTTCTAGGGTTTTTCTTGCAGCTGATTACAAAGTGTTTGCAGGTCGTTATATGAAGGAATGGCCAGAGCTTGATGAATTAAAAAAGGAGTATGAGGATTTAGAAATTGTCACGGTAGATGTGACAGATCAACAATCAGTTGATGCTGCTGCAACATACATTGAAGAACATGCAGGTAAATTAGACATTCTCATTAATAATGCCGCTATATATAAAGATCGTTCTGAAGACATCTTTGGAGAGTTTCACTATGATGATATGAGACAGCTTTTTGAGACAAATGTCTTTGGCCCTCTGCGCGTTTCTAAATCTGTTATACCTTTATTATTAAAAGGTGAGGGAAAAATGCTTGCCAATATCTCATCAGAGGCTGGTAGCCTAGCTGATTCATGGAGAAAAAAAGAATATGGCTATTGCATGTCAAAATCAGCACTAAACATGCAATTAACAATTCTACAAAATCAACTAGAGGAACATGGAATAAAGGTTCTTGCAATTCATCCTGGGTATGTCAAAACATATATTATGGGAGACTTTAATCATGATGCTACTATTGATGCCATGGAATCTGCTACAGGAATAATGAATGAAATACTTAAAGCACCAGCAATAGAAGAACATATGTATATCGACTATCAAGGGAATAAAATGAACTGGTAATTCTCCTTTAAAAAAGAATAGCAATTAATGAAAATAATAGAATGTGATTTCAAGATAGAATTACCTCTTTTTTCGTAAATAGAAAAAAGGATTGTCCCAAATTTACGGACAGTCCTTTAATCGATTAATTCACCCTTTGAATTCTTCCTTCAGACGCATAATCAAACGGTGTCGGTAAAGTTTTTACAAAATTAACAGTTGCATCAAGGTCTACTGGTCCAACTTCCATGTCTGTAGAAAGCTTACCGATACTCGTACTGATATTTCCATACATATAGTTGTTTACAACAACGGAATATTCTTTTGCTGGATCAATCTTGCTTCCATCGGGGAGAAAGATATCTACAACTTTACCTGTTTTAGTTGAATCATCATATGTGTACGTATACTTAAATCCTGAAATATGGTAGTCAAGACCTCTAGCTGTCATTTGTTCATTTAAGATGATCTCTATGTCAGCACCACTTAAGTTTACCTTGTTTAGGACATTTCCGAATGGCTGAATAGCAAATAAGTCACCGAATGTCACATCCCCAGCTTCTAATGGAGAGCGTACTCCACCACCGTTCATTAAGGCAAAATCCGATTTCATTGCGGCTTTCATACCATCTGCGATAAGATTTCCTAAGCTTAAGTCTCCAAATTCTTTTAATATTGTTGGATAGCCTTTTTCAAGTGTTGAAGTTGACTTACCGACAATCTCGGCTTTAATTGGTTCAACTTTTTCTGAGTATTTTGCCATAATAGCAGACACGGCAGGATCTGGAGTATATTTATCTTGGTAAACAGTTTTAATCTCGGCAGTTTTACTAAAAATATCACCTGTAAAAGGATCAATTTCTACATCCACATCTGAAAATGCAGATCCGTAAGAATAGGCTTGTACAATCAATTTGTTATCTACTAATCTATTAACTTTTACATGATTATGAGCGGAGAAGATTACATCAACTTCATCGTTGATCTGTTCGGCAATTCTGCTTGCATCAAAGGAATCTGTGTAACCAGTCTGAGTGGCAGGATTGTGAGCAAGAACAACAATTGCTTCTACTCCTTGCTCTTTTAGTATTGCAGTATAGTTATTAATTGCTTCTACTTCATCTGTGATTTGCAGTGTCTCATTGCCTTTTCGAACGATCATAGAAGGAGTTTCTTGAGTAACGACGCCAATCACACCAATTTTTTGGCCTTCAGCTTCCAAAACTGTATATGGATCCGTAATTAAATTTCCATCTCTTGTATCGTAGGCATTTGCTGCAACAAGAGGGAAGTTCATACCATCATAACCTAAAGTTCCATTTGGGTGATCTCCACCATTCATCATACGTTTTAATTCATCGATACCTTCATCAAACTCGTGGTTTCCTAATGTTCCTGCATCAAAACCAATCTCTTCCAGAACCTCAATTGTCGGCTCATCTTGGAAGAGAGCAGAAATTAGTGGACTTCCACCAATCATATCACCAGCATGAACAATGAAGGTATTTGGATTTTTAGCTTTCTCTTCTTTTAAAGCAGCTGCTGTATACTCAATTTGCCCAGCTAAAGAACTGCCTACTTTTGTGACAGTGTCCAACTGTCCATGTAAATCGTTCACTCCTAAAAGCTGAATCTTCAATCCCCGATCAAGATCAATGCTAAAGACCCCAAACCCATTAGAATCTGTCGTTCCTGTATATGTGAACGGACTTCCTTCAGGTATATATTGCTCTGCTTTTGGTGAAGTCTTGAACGTTACATTCACATCACCTGAAATTGGGGCAATAGACCAGTTATTATCAGCAGTAGGTGTAACCTCTTTTATTTCAGCTATATAATCCATTAAGATTTGTCGGTTTTCATCTGCTGAATCAACAACTAATTCGCTACCTTTTAAGCCAGGAAAATTACCACCACCACCTGCACGGTAGTTATTCGTCACGACAACAAATTCCTGGTCAGGATCTAGTGGCTCACCATTGTATTCTAAGTTTACGATACGACTTGATTCAGGATTAATGACTGTACCTTTTGCATCATATTTAGCAGGTTTTGTTACATCAATTTGATACTCAACACCATCAATTACATCAAAATTATAAACTGGAAAAGCTGAATTTAAGAGTTCTTGTTCTGTTGTTTTAGTAGGGTCGATGGTATTAAATTTTCCAGCCGACATTTCAAGCCATTCTTTAACAACTGATCCTTTGACTTTCACAGCCTTTAATGTGTTGTCATAAAGGTATAAATCACCAGCACTACGGATTGTTAGATCGCCTTTTTTGATTTCGGTATACTCTTCAACACCATTACGTCCTGCTTTGAAAGGTGCTCCAACTGATAAGATTGGAAGCTCTTTAAGCTCAGGTTTGTTTAATTCGATATAGTTTTCAACGTACCATTTCTGTGCATTTGTTACGACTTGGATAGAAGGATCATCCTGAACGAGCGCAAAATAGCTATAAATATCATCTGTTGTAGTACCAATAGGTGTATTAACATAGTCAATAGTATCTTCATGTACATCATTCAAAGCATCTACGATTTCCTGGTCAGCTTCAACGTTCTCAACAGACCTTGTAAAGGATTGAGAGCTGGCAACATCCCATTTTCCTTTCACTTTTTGAAGTGTAAGGTCAATGATTCCAAGAGATCCACCACCATATCCAGCTTGAACTGCTGCAACACCATTAATGGTTCCTTTTTCATTATCTACTCCAGGAAGAGGTTGGCCATCAGCACTTTTGAAGAGTGCATCTAAACTAGCAACATCTTTAGCTGGGAATGTTTTATGAGTGTGTGAAAATGTGATGGCATCAATGCCAGGTACTTTACTTAAAGCATACACAGTATCTTCAGTATTTGCTTCATTTCCACTGAAACCAGAGTGAGCTAGAGCAATAATGATATCTGCTCCTTTTTCTTGCATTTGAGGAACATACTTTTCAGCACTCTCAATGATACTTTTAGTAATTACCTTATCGTCAAGATTTGCTTTATCCCATTCATTTATTTGAGGTGGAACAAAGCCTATATAGCCGATTTTTATAACCTTTGTTTTACCTGATTCATCTTTCACTTTTTTGTTTACGATTTTATACGGTGTATATTTATTTACATCGTTAGAAGGATCATCATCGTGATCATCTATATACACGTTTGAGTTTACAAAAGGAAAGCTTGCATCATCATAGACCTCATCTAAAAAATCTAATCCATAGTTAAACTCGTGATTTCCTAGTGTTGCCATATCATAATCCATGATGTTCATAGCTTCAATAGCTGGATGAACCTCTCCATCTTCAAGTGGATCAATCTTTGCTTTGTATGTACCTAGTGGAGTCCCTTGAATGAGATCACCATTGTCTACTAGTACAGAGTTATCTACTTCTCCTCGGGCTTGTTTCACTAACGTTGCCGTTTTAGCTAATCCGATTTTAGGGGCATAATTATCCTTGTAATAATCAAAGCTTAGTAGATTCGTATGAATGTCTGTTGTTTCCATGATACGGAGTTCAACTTCTGATTGAACTTTTGTGGAGTATGGCTTTGCTGCGTTCACAACATTTGCCATGAAGGTTGTTGATATCAGACTGATTGCAAGAGTACTAGTGAAAATTTTTTGAGCTTTGAGCTTGCTATGCAACTTCATTCGATACATCCATCCTTTAATTTTTTTAAGAGAGTAGAGTCGTCTCTAATCCTAAATATATCAGAATTATTTCAGAATAGTGTACATCACTAGAATAATGAATAGTTAAGCCCATATAGCTTTTAAAGGCAGGAAATAAAACTAGTTCCGTTAGCTTATGTTTGAAGAAAGTAGTAGGTGAAATTTCACTATTTCTATTTAAGAAAATAGACTTGTTCAAAATGGAAACATCAACCAAAATGGCCGACAGAAGATGAGGTGACAAGACAAAAGGTGATGGAAATTATGGATCAACAAAAAGATGGAACAATTACACACAAAGAAGCTCAGAAACAACTATACCAAACGAACAATTAACAAAGGAAAGAGTAGAGACGATTATGCCTCTACTCTTACTCTTTTTATCTATTATTTATCTCCATAAGGATCAATTGTTTGAATGGTACCATCTTCATTATAATGTAGCTCTGTGTATTTCACACTGCGTTTATGGTTCACTCCATCTGATAATGAACAATCATGATAGAAGAGATACCATTTATCTTTAAATTGGACGATTGAATGATGTGTTGTCCAACCTATTACGGGTTTAAGGATTTTACCTTTGTATACGAAAGGTCCTTGTGGATTTTTGCTCATGGCGTACACAATATAATGAGTTGTCCCTGTTGAATAAGAGAGATAGTAATAGCCATTATATTTATGGACCCATGCCCCTTCAAAGAATCTTCTATCTTCATCACCTGCAAGAATTGGGTTCCCATTTTCATCAACAATTGAGATTTCTTGCGGTTTTCCTTTAAATGACAGCATATCGTCAGATAACTCAGCAACAATTGGTCCTAGTGCAGGTTCATCTGCAGCTGGTTCTTTCCCATTTGGATCAAATGTACCAGATTGCCATTTTTCTAGTTGACCTCCCCAAAGTCCACCAAAATAGACAAAAGCTTTGTCATTGTCATCTACTAAAACCGCAGGATCTATACTGAAGCTACCAGATATGTAGTTTTCTTGAGGTGTGAAAGGACCAGCTGGATTAGAGCTTGTTGCTACTCCAATTCTAAAGACTTCATCATGATCCCGTGCTGGAAAAAACAAATAATAGGTATCGTTTTTATAGGCAGCATCAGGTGCCCAAAGTTGTTTTTTTGCCCAAGGAATATCTCTTAAATGAAGAACTTCACCATGATCGACACATGGGGAATCAATAGTATCCATTGAAAGGACATGATAATCCTCCATTGCGTATTGGTCACCATTGTCATTTGAAGGTCGATCATGATCAAGATCATGGGAAGGATAAATATAGAGCTTACCCTCAAAAACATGTGCAGAAGGATCTGCCGTAAAAATATGTTCTACAATCGGTTTGTTTTGCTTTGTTGGTGTTTTCATAATCATTACCCCTTATTTTGAAAATTTAGAAAGCGCTTAACTATATTATAACAGTAACTTTCTAGTAGAGGTTAGTGGAAATCGATTTCTTTCTTACAAAAGTGAAAGCGCCTTGATCAACATAGAGGGTTCTTTTATCTTAAATTTAGTAAAAGGTAAGACAGCAGGGTGGATTTCTTGTGTTAATCCACAGTACAAGAATTCGTCTTAATGAGCAATTAGCTTTTATATAAAATAGAGCTTCGTGAAACGATATTAAACATGATCGTTTCATCATGAGAGCAAATATTTTAAATTTTCGAGAAAAGGTAGAAAAACTCTGGGGAATCAACAGTTTGAGGAGGAATTAAACAGTTTTTAAGATGGAGAATATAGTGAAAAGCTTCGTCGATACTAGAACAGGCTTGATGATGATAAAATATCCATTTATGGATTACCTATTGCAATTGGTGCTGAGGTCTTTCAATTTATGTACAAGATTATTTTCAAAAGGATCTAATTCATCTTGATGCAATCCTTATTCTTGTCTCCATTACTACAATTGTTATCGATTAAACTAAAAAGAGGATGACATTCGTCATCCTCTTTTGTGTGATTAAATTTCAATATCTACTCCAATACTATCAAGTCTACCAGACTCACGAATAAATGCTGCAACTGCTTGGTGGTCTTCATTAGCTGTATAAGCGTCTAAGGCAGATTGATCTTCAAAACGAACCATTAAAATCACTTGATATTCCTTGCTTTTTTCAGCTAGGTTTAGTCCTGCTTGGATTTCAACAATCCCGGTTAATACGTTTTCTAGTGCTTTAAAACGATTGATTACCTCTTGAAGTTGTTCTTGAGTTGTTGTTTCACTAAACTTTAATAATACCGTACGTTGAATCATACTCTTCTCTCCATTCTATTGAACTTGTCTATGTTCATTTTACATTTTGATTCATTATATAGCAATTAGTAGAAACCAAGTAAAACGGATTAGAAAATTCCCCAAGAAATGAAGAAGAGACAATCCCACATAAATATAGGACTGTCTCTGATTATTTTTTCAGCAACAAATATACAAAATAAGGGGCTCCAATCATAGCCACCATTATACCAGCTGGCAACCCGTCCGGTTCAATTAAATTACGACCGATGGTATCTGCTAGAAGCAATAGAAAGCCACCAACTAAGATTGCAATTGGAATAAATAATTGATTCCTAGGTCCAACTAGAGCTCTTGCGATATGAGGGGCCATTAGACCAATAAAGGAAATACCGCCTGCTACAGATACAGCAGAGGCTGCTAGTGCAACAGCTGTTAACAATAAAATAATACGTTCTCTTTCAATAGATAAACCAACACCGACAGCCACAGGTTCACTAAGACCAAGGATATTTAAACGGTTTGCTTTGTAAAGAGTAAAGGGGATAAGGATTAGTAACCAAGGAAGTAGGGCAATAATAAATGGCCAATCCGTACCCCATATATTCCCGGCTAACCATTTTGCAATAAAATCAACTTTTACCCGATCAGCTGATGAGATGAGAACAATCATCAGTCCTGACAGAGCTAGAGAAAATCCTACACCGATTAGAACTAATCTGATCGGTTGCAATCCTACCTTTCGATCAAAAGAAAAAACATAGATTAAGATAGCTGTTACTAGAGCTCCAAGAAAAGCAACTAGAGGTAGCATATAGATAAACGAGCCTGTATCAATTGGGAAAAATAAATAAAATAATGCAATAGCTGCCCCTGCACCTGAGTTTATTCCGATAATACCAGGCTCGGCTAATTCATTTCTCGTAATGCCTTGGAGAATTGCCCCTGATAAAGCAAGCGCCATCCCTGCTAGTAACGTAATAATAATACGGGGCATACGAATAGAAAACAAGATGAATTCATCCTTAAACGTCCCTTGACCAAGTAGAGTAGGTATAATTCGATCATAAGAAACAGAAGATGTACCAAGCCCTAATCCAATAATAATAATGAGGAAAATAAGCACGATAAAAATGGCCATAAAAATTCGTTGTTTTTTAACTAATGATGATTGGATCATGAGAATGCCCTACCACCTTTCTTTACGATGATTAAGAAGAAGGGAATTCCCATAACTGCAACAATTGCTACAACCGGTGTTCCAAATGGAGCATTGATGGTTCGACCAAGTGTATCAGCAAGAAGCATAAAAGCTGCCCCAACGATTGCTGACATCGGAATAATAAATCGATAATCAGTTCCAACAATTCCCCGTGCTATGTGCGGAATCATGAGACCAATAAAGGCCATATTTCCGACAAGTGCAACTGAAGCACCAGCAAGTAAGATGATCACGACAAAAAGAATGACTTTAATTTGAAATAGCTTTTGACCAAGTCCAACAGCAACTTCTTCACTTAAACTAAGAATTGTTAACTGTTTTGAGAAAAACAGAGTAATAATGATTCCAATGACAATGACGGGGATCATTATTTGTAGTTGGTTCCATGAAGTACCGACTAATCCCCCAGACGTCCACATGGAAATATCTTTAGAGGTTTTAGAATAGAGACCAATACCTTCTGCGATTGCATAGAGGAAAGCTGAGATAGCAGAACCAGCTAAAACAATACGAATCGGGGAAAAGCCACCTTTTTTCATTGCCCCTATACCGAATACTAATAATGCTCCAACTGAAGCACCAATAAAGCAGGAAACCATGATCCAAAAATAGTTAGCAGATGGTAGAAAAGCAATCATGATCGCAAGCGCAGCATTAGCACCTGCAGTCAATCCAAGTAACCCGGGATCAGCAAGAGGATTCCTTGTCATTCCTTGCATAATAGCACCAGAAGTAGCAAGGGCAGCACCTACAAAAATAGCAGCAATCTCACGTGGTAACCGAATCTCTCGAATAATAGTGATTTTTTCATTTGTTACATTAGGCATAAGAGATAGCCACACATCTTTCATCGAAATATCGGCAGCTCCGAATACCATGGAGACGATAAACATACATACGAACACAAATACAGCTCCAAAAAACTTAAATAAAAATGGAATGAATAGTTGAGTTTCTCTTTTCATATCTCTCATCTTTTCTTTGAAAATTTTAGTAGGGAGGATAACGTTTACATAACAGAATAAATCCTATAAAATACTTTATCAAAAAATAGAGAGGAATTCTTTAAAAGAATTCCTCTTTTTTCATTTATGAACGTTGGATATGCGCAACGATCCAGCTCCGAAGCACAGGACGTGCAAGTGCAGTCGTGGAGATTAACGTCACAGTTTTAGACTGCCAGCGCCTAGCTCCTCGAGGCTAATCAAGGTACTCACGCTTTTGACTTGTTACTGACCTAAAAATGATTCTTTAAAGAAGGTTAATTGCTTTTCTAGTGTAATCGGATCACTGAAAGATGCTCCGTTTCCTTCCATTTCAAATACACGATTGTTTTTTACAGCAGGAATATTTTTATAGGTTTCCGTTTCTTGGAATGAAGTGTCTGAATCTGAATATTTACTTAAAACGATGTAATCACCTGCGTATTCCGGAAGAACTTCGCTAGAGAGTGTATAGTAGCCAGATTCTAATGCAACCTCTTTTACCTTTTCAGGCATTTTCAATCCCATTGCTTGATAAAGAATTTCTGTTCCTCTTGCCCAGTTTTCACCAAATACATATAAATCCTTACCATAACTTTCGATGACAGACACTGTTGCATCTTCACCAATTTTCGCTTTAATTTCTTCTCCAGCAGCTTCTGCACGGGCTTTGAAATCATCTACCCAAGCTTTGGCTTCTTCTTCTTTGTTAAGGAGCTTACCAATTTCAATATGCTGTGTTAAATAATCCACTTTACCCCATGTGTAAGTTACTGTCGGAGCAATTTCGCTTAATTTGTCGACATTTTTAATGGTAGAAAGGCCGATAATTAAATCTGGTTCCAGTTCCAATATTTGCTCTAGGCTTTCATCTGTTACTTCTACTGCATCTTTTAATTCTTCTGCAAGAGCCGGACTATTTAGTGACCAAGAATCAGCACCTACTACATTTACACCTAAATCGATGACATTACCAGTAAAACCAGAAAGTAAAACAACACGCTGTGGATCAGCGGGTACTTCTACTGGACCGTTTTCAGACTCGTAAGTAATCATTTCTGGCTTATTATCTTTAGGAGGGGTAGTTCCACTTCCTTCATTTTCTGATGTAGAATTATTGCCACCGCATGCACTAATAACTAGCAACAGCAGCAGTGTGAATGGAATTAGTAGTTTCTTCAATGTCTTCTTCTCCTTTTAGTAAATTATATGTGATGCACATCGGCTTGTTTGTACGGGGATCCGTTCCAATTTCAGCATCGATATGGAAAACGTTCTTTAACACTTCATGTGTAATGACTTCTTCACAATCTCCAGCTTTTATGACCTGACCATCCTTTAAGGCAATAATATAGTCAGCAAATCGAGCAGCTTGGTTTAAATCATGTAAAACCATCACAATTGTACGCCCTTGTTCTCTGTTCAGCTTTTGGAGGAGTTCTAGGACTTCCAGCTGATGAGCCATGTCTAAATATGTTGTAGGTTCGTCTAAAAAGATAATATCTGTTTCCTGAGCAAGAGCCATCGCAATCCAGACTCTTTGACGTTGCCCTCCTGATAATGCGTCTACAGGTCGGAATTTAAAGTCCTTCGTGCCTGTTACCTCAAGTGCCCAATCAATGACTTCATAGTCTCTTTTTGTTAAACGCCCGAAGCCTTTTTGATAGGGGAAGCGTCCGTAAGAGACAAGTTCGCCTACGGTTAGTCCGGTTGCACTTTCTGGTGTTTGCGGAAGAATCGCCATTTTTTTAGCGAGAATTTTGGTGTTCTCTTTTGAAATATCTCCTCCGTCTAGAATGACATCACCAGATTGATGTGGAATGATTCGAGTGATCGCTTTTAGTAAAGTAGATTTCCCACATCCATTTGACCCAATAATAGTCGTGACTTTCTTATCAGGGATCTCTACGCTAAGATCTTTTACAATCAATCGTTCACCATATCCGATTTTTAAATTGTTTGTGTAAAGGCGAACCATTTATGTACCCTCCATTTATTGAAGTCATTTTTAGAATTGTCAGAAAATGCAATACCTACTTAGTTTTCTTTTCTAGCTCAGCTCCAGTTTACAAGTTGAAAAAAGGAGCTATCCAAGCACTTAATGAAAATGATTATCATTACCGAATAACTAAATTCTATAATTCCATTTTACTATTGTCAATACATAATTTTATATTGAAAATGTTGGGAAATCATTGTATATTAAATGAGAATGATAATCATTAGTGATTTTAGCTAGGAGTGAAAGGAATGGACTCACAGGAATTATATGATGTAACAATCATTGGAGGAGGACCAGCAGGACTTTACTCAGCTTTTTATAGTGGACTTAGAGAAATGAAAACGAAGTTGATTGAGTTTCAGCCACAGCTCGGTGGAAAGATACACGTATATCCGGAAAAAATGATATGGGATGTTGGAGGGCAAACTCCAATCCTCGGAGAAAAGTTAATTGATCAATTAGTACAACAAGCATTAACTTTTGATCCAACCGTCGAGTTAGGTGAGAAAATTGTTTCGATCTCAAGGGATGGAAATGGAATTTTTAACTTGTTAGCAGCTTCTGGACGTAAGCACTTTTCAAAAACCGTGATTATTGCAGTTGGTGGAGGAATTTTAAATCCGCAAAAGCTTGAAATTGAAGGAGCGGAGAAGTTTGAGGTATCTAATCTTCATTATACGGTGAAATCTTTAAAGCGATTTAAAGATCGAACAGTTATCA